>NZ_CDLUDY010000241.1:0-3940 GCF_975968855.1 Petrachloros mirabilis | reverse complement strand
CAAGACGGCGAAGTTCCTCGGCTTAACTTTCAACGGCGAGACGACTAAGTTGATCGACGAAACCTATTGATGACCTTATGAACATGCCAAAGCTTCCGGCCATCAGCAACATAAACTTTCCATTCGGACTCTCGCCCAAGTCGAGTCTGAGAATGAAGTTCGTCGTCTTTTTCAGTTTGATCCTGATCCTGACCTGCTCAACCTTGACTTGGTATTTTATCGACCACCGCCGCAGAGCCATCACTGAGGACTTGACCGAACGAGGAATGATCCTTCTGACCAATCTCGCCCATAACCACCATTTCCGCTACGCCGGTTTGGTAGCGGAGGACAAGGAGACGCTCAATGAGTTCATAGAGGGGTTGATGGCCGTCAATGATGTCGTCTATGTGGTCATCACGAAGGCAGATGGAACGATTCTGTCACAACAATCAAAAGGACAACGTGGATCATTCGGCAAACCGGACCGATCCGCGGACCGGCCCCTCTATCCTGCGTCTCACATTGCCGAAACACTCCTTCGAGATCCATCCTCCGGCCCGCATATGACTCCGGTTTCGATCGTGACCAAGAGTAGCAGCAGATTCGCGTGGGAAGAACACGTCTACGACTTTGCCATGTCTATCTTCCGCGACGTTCAGGACCAGCTGCCCCTACCCACATTTTCTCTGGAGTACGAGCAAACGAATGGCTCGACATCGATTGCCAGACCGGCCAATGCATCGGCCGTGGTTCAGATCGGCCTCACGGATGCCCATCTCAAACAGGGCATGCTCAGCACGGTTGGAAACATGCTCTTCATTACCGTCTTCATCATTGCAGCCGGGATTGTCGGCGCCCTGGTGCTCGTCCAACGGGTGACGACCCCGTTGCAGAATCTCACAGGAGTGGCCCGAGAACTGGCAGAAGGCGGATCGCCCAAACCGCTTCCGCTCACCACTTCTGATGAAGTCGGTCAATTGACACATGCATTCAACCGGATGACACTGTCGTTACAAGAACGCACTACTGCCATTGCCCTGAACATGGAGACGATCAGTCGCCAGATCAGTCAGCTCACAACCGTGTACCAAACAAGCGCGGCCATTACCAGCACACTGGACCTGCACGAACTCCTGGGCAAGATTCTCAAACTCCTGATGTCCAACCTCGGATTTTCACGCATGGTACTGATGCTTCGCCATGAGGAGGAGGAAATCGCCTATGTCGCTCAGGTGGCCGGCGTGGCTGAAGAGATCGCCATGGCAGCCCAGCACCTTACCATTCCGATCGAAGACAACAACACGTTGATTTCAGATTTGTTCATTCATGCCAAACCGGTCCTCGTTGCGGACATTGCAAACGTGCAGAATCGGATGCACCCTGCGATCCTGGCGCTCACACGACGCGTTGGCGTGACCTCCTTCGCGTTAGTTCCGCTTCAGTCCCACAACAGAATTTTGGGATTCATCGGCGGAGATCGCGGCGAGCAACCCAGCACGGAGGAAGATCTGAACATCCTGCTGACGATCGCCAGCCACGTCTCCACAGCCATCGATAACGCCAGGGCCTACGCAAGCCTGGAGCAGCTCAGTCAGCAGCAGGAGCATCACATCCAGGAACGCACGCACGAATTGTCCCTGGCCAATAAGCGGCTCCAGGAGCATGACCAACGCCGCTCCCTGTTCTTCTCCGTCGCTTCTCACGAACTGCGCACGCCCATGACCGCGATTCGCAGCTTCGCCGACAATATGCTCGACGGCGTCGCCGGGCCGCTGACAGATCGGCAAAAGGCCTATCTGAACCGGATCGGCCATAACCTCACTCGCCTGACACGCATCATCAACCAATTGCTCGACTGGTCCCGTCTCGACCTCAAGAAAGAAACCCTACGGCTTGAACAGCTCTCGGTCGGACAGATCATCGACCTCGTTGCCGACAGTCTCCGTGTAGTTGCGAATGATAAGCATATCGACATTACGACGACGTTCACGGACGATCTTTTGGATGTCCGAGGGGACCGTGACAAAATGGAGCAAATCTTCTGGAACCTGATCGGGAACGCCGTGAAATTCACTCCGGAAGGCGGGCACGTCACCATCACGGCCTCAACGGACGGAGACAGCCGTGTCAGCGTCAGAATACAGGATACGGGCTGCGGCATCGATCAGGAACATCTCGATAAGGTCTTCAACGAATTTTCGAAAGTGCCGTCGACCATGCCGTCGTCCCAGGGTGCGCAATTGGGACTCTTCATCACCAAGACTCTGGTCGAGATGCATCTGGGGTCGATCGACGTAGAAAGTCGCCTCGGCGAGGGCACGACGTTTATCGTCACCTTCCCCTGCGCCTTAGGGCAATCCACGACGGAGAAATCATGATTCCCACATCACGACAGAAGGCGTATAGTAGCGAGCCATCGTTCGGCCGCTCTCTTATCTTTTGGAGGTGGCGTTAATGCGAGCAAGAATCCTCATCGTCGACGACGACCCCGACATCGTGCTCGCCCTCAGCAACCGGCTGAATTGGATGGGACACGAAGTCCTGAGCGCCGACAACGGCAAAGACGCCCTCCGCCTGATCCACCATGAGCAACCGGACGTCGTCCTGCTCGACATTCAGCTTCCGATCTTCTCCGGCATCGAAGTCTTGCAACAGCTTCATGACCTTGCACGTTCCGAATCCGACGAAACGGGCGCGTCCCCGGTCGCCCCTGTCGCATTGACGCCGCAGGTCGTCATGCTGACCGCTTTCGGGACCATTGAACTCGCCGTCAAGGCCATGCAACTCGGCGCAGCCGATTTCGTCACGAAGCCGTTCACCGGCGACCACATCACGGTGGTCATCAATAAAGTTCTCGAGACCCTGGCGCTTCGCCGTCAAGTGACCGCCCTGCAGGAAGAAGTCAGTTCCCGCTACGGCGCTGTTGTCGGAAACAATGAGAAATTCACCGCGCAGCTGGCCCTTGCGAAACAAGCCGCGGCATCCACCGTCACGGTACTGATCCTGGGAGAAACCGGCACCGGTAAGGAAGTCGTAGCCCGTGCGGTCCATCACTGGAGCCCGCGAAGGAGCAAACCGTTCGTCGCCGTAAATTGTGCCGCCATTCCGAAGGACCTCCTCGAAAACGAACTCTTCGGTCATGAGAAGGGGTCATTTACCGGAGCGACCAAGCGGGAAGCCGGCAAGATCGAGATCGCCGAAGGCGGCACGGTGTTCCTCGACGAAATCGGTGATATGTCGATGTCGATGCAGAGTCATCTCTTGCGGGTCTTACAGGATCAAACGTTCTATCGCGTCGGAGGAACCCAGGCCGTCCATACGGACGTTCGATTCATCGCCGCGACGAACAAGGATCTCAAGGACTCGATTCGGAAGGGCACCTTCAGGGAAGATCTGTATTACCGGCTCGAAGTGATTTCTATAACGCTTCCGCCGCTGCGTGATCGGAAGGATGACATCCCCGTTCTCGCGCAGCATTTTCTCAACCAGCCGGGGAGGCTTGGTTTGCACAAGCGCTGCACCCTGAGCGATCCGGCCTTGCGCGTGCTCGCCACGTATCATTGGCCCGGCAACATCCGGGAACTTGAAAACGTGTTAACCCGCGCGTACATCCTCACGCCGGGAACGACCATCGAACCGGAACACCTCCACCTCTCGACGCAAGAGCCTCGCCGGGCGGAAACCGGACCTCCGCAATCTTCGGCCCACTACCATGACATGATGCAGACCTATAGCCGGTGGATTCTGGAGGAAGCCCTGAAGCGCAACGCGTGGAACCAGACAAGAACCGCGGAAGAATTAGGCCTACAGCGCACCTATTTCACGAAACTCCTTCGGCAAAAACAGATTCCCGGCAGACCACCAGGCAGCTCGTCGCATCCCGCTGACGAACCGGACAACGCTCCAACTGAATAAAAAAGGGGACAGGCTACTTTTTCCAGCGCGCGTCGATTCGCCT
>NZ_CDLUDY010000240.1:0-5339 GCF_975968855.1 Petrachloros mirabilis | reverse complement strand
GTACGATTAAATGGTCGAAGTAGCATCATGTCGCATCACTGCGCGTCGTTCCGTCGCAGCCAAGCCGGGCGTTGATCAACACTGCCAAATGTACCATTGTGTTGACCTTGATGATCACATTAGAATGACCAACCGTAAGACTCGTAACACCAAATCCTGGAACTTTTAGGATCATCAAATCTCCATGAGCGTACGCAGCGGACTCCTGTTCACCATCGTCATAGGAGCAACATTCTTAATCGCTCACGCGATGAATGTCGTCATTGCCGAAGCTCTGCTTTCCCCAGTGGCCGTGTCCCCCTCCTCCACCTCCGTGAGTGCTGTCCAGCGCGTCAGCCATTCCCCTTCGGCATTAACCGATCAGTTAAGAAAGAGCGGACTCTTTCCCGTTCCCGAAGTTCCAACGGGCATGACCGGTAGTACGGGAAGTCCGACCGGCATCCTCAATCAGCCTTTGAACTTGGCATCAAAACTCAAACTCCTTGGAGTCGTAGTCGGAGACAGAGGCGGAGTATCTGCCGTCGTTGAAGAACTTATGAATCGACGTCAAGCCTTCTATCGATTGCACGAGGAAATACCTGATATCGGAGAGATCATCGAAATTCGGGACGAAGGGATTGTCATTCAGCGGGGTGGTCAGCAGGAGTTGCTTGAATTAGCCATCGGACAACCTGACAAGCCTCCCGTTTCTCAAACGGCTGCTATTGTTCCAGGGAAGTCGGTTCCCACCGGCCCTCTTCACAAGGCTCTTGATCGACGTGAGGTGGAGCAAGCCATGAACGATCTCCCCAAGCTGCTATCGCAGGCCCGCGCAGTCCCTTATGTGGTGAATGGGGCATTGAATGGATTTCGCTTGGACTACGTTGCACCCAAAAGTTTCTACGAGAAGATCGGGCTTCGATACGGAGATGTATTGAAGCAAGTGAACGGTGTAGAGATCAAAGATCCCAGCACGATGATGGCATTGTTTCAACAACTTCGAAACGAGCAATCCGTAAAGCTCAATGTCCTCAGAAACAATCAGCCGACTACGATGACGTTCGAAATCCGCTGACCTTGCATATCGATTCTAACGTTTACCCCTTCATTTCGATCGAGAAGAATATTCCGTTTTTTCGAAAAACCTCTTTCTCCCTCATTTCCTATTCCTGCTTGTCAGAGGTAGCTGGAGAGGAGTAGCTTATATCTTTCTGAGACTTACGAGTGTATATAAATTGTTGTAGTATCGCGCGAACCTACCGCTAAATTTGGTGGAGTAACACGTGGCACAACAGCCCTACAAGACGAGACCGCTCTTGGGAGAAATCCTTGAGCATAAGTTCGGTCTTTCGGAAGCTAAATTGCTCGAGGGCCTCAATCTTCAACAGGGGAAAGGAGGCCGTCTTGGAGAGGCTCTCCTCAAAATTCGTGCTATCGAAGAGGATATCTTATTGCAAGCGCTGTCCGTGCAGTTTGATTTGCCGTGGCTCCCCCATCTCGAAGTTAATCAAGTCGCGCACGAACTGATCAAGAAGGTGCCGATTCACTTTTCCCGGCGTTATCGGGTACTCCCGTTAAAGGTGGAAGATGACACCGTCGTCGTCGCAATCACCGATCCATTGGAAACAGCCCCGCTCGACGATCTGCGCCTCCTCTTGGGCATGCCGGTCAAAGCCCTCTTAACGAGTCCCATTTCGCTCATGAGTTGTTTAAACCGCGTCTACGACGAAGTGGCAAGTCCGAACGGCGCAGAACAGGTCATGGAAGATATTGCGGCCAGCCAGAACCTTGACGAGTTGGCTCATGAGCTGGATGAGCCCCAAGACTTGCTTGATGCGACCGATGAAGCCCCGATCATCAGGCTGGTGAATTCCGTCCTCTTTCAAGCCGTTCGCCAGCGGGCCAGCGATATTCACTTCGAATCGTTCGAACGAGGCTTGGTCGTCCGCTATCGTATTGACGGCGTACTCTATCCAATCTTAACGCCCCCGAAACATCTGCAGTCCAGCATCATCGCCCGGCTAAAGATCATGGCGGGTCTGAACATCGCTGAAAAAAGGTTGCCGCAGGACGGACGATTTGCCATCAGAACCGCCGGGAAAGATGTCGATTTACGCGTGTCCGTATTGCCCACTTCACACGGTGAACGGGTCGTGCTTCGTCTCCTGGAAAAAGAAAACCGTCTGCTCAATCTCTCGGAAATGGGATTCTCTGCGGACCAGCTACAAACAATCAAACAATTGATTCAGCTGACCCACGGCATCCTTCTCGTCACTGGCCCAACCGGGAGCGGGAAAACGACGACCCTGTACGCGGCCCTGAGCGAGATCAACGCACCGGATAAGAACATCATCACGGTTGAGGACCCGGTGGAGTATCAATTGGCCGGTGTCGGGCAAATGCAGGTCAACCCGAAGATCAATTTGACGTTTGCCGCCGGACTCCGTTCCATCCTGCGGCAAGATCCCGACGTCATCATGATCGGCGAAATCCGAGATCGTGAAACCGCTGAAATAGCCATTCATGCCTCGCTTACAGGTCACCTCGTCTTCTCCACACTCCATACGAATGACGCCGCAAGTGCCGCGACACGCTTGATCGACATGGGAATTGAGCCGTTCCTCGTGGCGTCATCTGTCGTCGCCGTCCTTGCGCAACGGCTCATTAGAAAGGTCTGCCCTGATTGCAAGAAGGCCTACCATCCTGACAAGGAGGAATTATTTCGACTCGGCGTTGTTCCCGGAAAATCAGCGCCTACGTTCTATCGTGGTGCCGGCTGCCCGGCCTGCAGCCAGACGGGCTACCGCGGGCGAACAGGAATTCACGAAATGTTGGTCATCGACGATGAGATCCGTCGCCTGATCGGGAGCAAGGCTGACTCAGCTGCGATCAAACAGGCAGCCGTGGCTAAGGGCATGGTGCTCTTGAAAGAAGAAGCCGCCGCGAAGGTCTTTGCCGGTGTCACTACGACAGAGGAAGTGCTTCGAATGACGCAACAGGAAGTCGAAGTCTAGACCCATGCCCGTCTATCAGTACCGTGGTTATAAGTCGGACGGTGCGGCAGCTGTCGGCATCATCGATGCCGAAAGTCAGAAAGTCGCTCGGCATAAGCTTCGTAAGGACGGAGTCTTTCCTACCGAGGTCAGTGAGCAACGCGGGGCAAGCAAGGATGTTATACCCCATGCAGGGGGGACATCGGTAGCCGGACACGGTCGTCTCCCCGCCCTCACGGTTAACGACGTTGCTTTGATAACCAGGCAATTGGCTACACTTCTTGTCGCAGGTCTCCCGCTGGTGGATGCACTCGGCGTGCTGATGGATCAAATGGAGAAGAAACCCATTAAGAGCTTATTGGCCGACATCAGGGAAGGAATCAAGGGCGGAGCATCGTACAGCGCCGTCCTCGAACGATATCCCAGGGACTTCTCCCCGATCTATGTGCACATGGTTCGTGCCGGAGAGGCAAGCGGGGCCTTGGATCAAATTCTGTTCAGGCTGGCTGAGTTTTTGGAAAAGCAACTCGCCCTTAGAAGCAAAGTCACGAATGCCATCATGTACCCTGCGATCATGCTGGTAATCGGAACGGTGATCCTCTTTTTCCTTATCACGTTTGTCGTGCCGAAAATCACGGCCGTGTTCGCCCACTCCAAGCAGGCCTTGCCTTGGCCGACCATTGCCTTGATGGAGATCAGTCATTTTTGCGCTGACTATTGGATGGTACTGCTAGGGCTTTGCTTGGCCGGGATTTGGGCGACCCGCCGGGCGCTCAGAACGGAAACAGGCCGAACCATGGCAGACCGTCTGGTGCTCAAAGTTCCTCTCATCGGACAAGTTGCACGAATGGTGTCCATCTCACGATTGTCCAGCACCTTAGCAACCATGCTATCCAGCGGCGTTCAATTGCTCGATGCCCTTAACGTCTCGAAACGCGTCATGAACAACCGTATCCTCGAACGAGCCGTCGAAGAGGCACGAGAAAACATCCGCGAAGGCGAAACGATCGCGGAACCGCTGAAGCGGAGCGGAGAATTTCCCCCGCTCGTCACGCACATGATCGCCGTCGGGGAAAAAAGCGGCGAGATGGAAGAAATGTTGCGACGTATCAGTCAAATCTACGATGGAGAAGTGGATCGCGTCATTACCCGTTTTACATCTCTGTTGGAACCGATCATGATCGTGGTGATGGGAGTCATCGTCCTATTCATCGTCGTGGCCATCTTGCTTCCGATCTTCGAGATGGGCCAAATGGTTCGTTAAACAGTCCCTAGCGAAGGAGGCGGCCGGTGCGTGCACAATCCTATCAGGAGGGGATCTACATAAAACTCGTACGATCCGAACGCGGTTTTACATTTATTGAGATCATGGTCGTCGTGGCGATCTTGGCAATCCTCGCGGCCCTGGTGGTGCCACGCATCATGGGACGTACCGATGAAGCCAAACGCACGGCAGCGAAGGTCCAGATTCGAAATATCGAAGGCGCCCTGCAGCTGTATAAACTAGACAATGGCATTTATCCAACGACCGAGCAGGGGTTGAAAGCCTTGATCGAAAAACCCTCAGTGGGCGTGATACCCAAGAAGTGGAAGATTGGCGGCTATCTCCAGAAACTTCCCGAGGACCCTTGGGGGAATCCCTACAAGTATTTAAGCCCCAGTCCGAATTTGAAGGGGGATTATGAGGTGATTTCCTACGGTACGGATGGAGAACCGGGCGGAGAAGGCATAAACGCCGACATCGCCAATTGGAATCTGGACAAGGATTAGGTGATGAACGCGGGAGCACCGGGCGGACAGCGCTTTGTACCTCCTGCTGTAATATCCTCGCACGGCTTTACTTTACTGGAAATAATCCTCGTGCTCTTCCTGTTGGGAAGCTTGCTCAGTCTGGTCATCCCTCGGATGTCCATCGGAGACAATTTGAGCAGCACCACGCGGAAATGGGCCGGCACTCTCAAGTCCATGCAGGAAATGTCAGCGACGATGCAAAAACCGGTTCGCTTGTATGTCGACATGGAACGAGGAACCTATTGGCCGGTTATTCTGCACGGGAATGAGGAGAAGCCTCCGCTCGATCCGATATGGGCGACACCACGTACCCTCCCGGAGACCGTTCGTTTCACAGACTTTCAAATTGCCGGGAAACGGCAAGATT
Organism: Petrachloros mirabilis; assembly: GCF_975968855.1. Lineage (NCBI taxonomy): Bacteria > Bacillati > Cyanobacteriota > Cyanophyceae > Synechococcales > Petrachlorosaceae > Petrachloros > Petrachloros mirabilis. Next base: position 209 of record NZ_CDLUDY010000240.1, on the reverse strand, counting down.
CCGGAAGAGTCGACATCTTGTTCTACCCAAACGGACGCATCGACCCTGCGGTCATGCATTTGACGGACACCGCCAATGATGTCATGGGCGTGAAGATCGAACCGGTGACATCATTGGTTCGCGTAACCGACCAACGCATCGATCCACCGATCCCTCTGCGCATACCGGACCGCATCCGTACTCTCCTGCAACCTGTTCAGATCGGCGGG
>NZ_CDLUDY010000239.1:0-8245 GCF_975968855.1 Petrachloros mirabilis | reverse complement strand
CCGATGAGGCGGACCTGTCGGCGTGACTTGTTGAACGCAGCCCTCCGGAGATGAGGCTGCGTATGGGGCTATTTTTTTTCTAAATCATGCGCCGTAGGTGTGTATGAACCACTTCAGGGTGTTGAGCTCGTGTCGAGTCGCATGTGCGTTCGTGGCCCCGCTGTTCATCGCGGTGGGATCTGTCGGCGCAACTTCTCCTAAGGAGACACCGCTCCCCGTGTTTCAGCTTGAAACGGTGATTAAACTTGCCGTGGCGGGAAATCCCCTGATCGCCAAGGCGGAAGGAACGATCGATGAATCGCGTGGGAGGGAAATTGCCGCAGGAGCCTTCCCCAATCCGACGATTGTCGGGGGGACTGCCCGCGGTGCAATCCGCGATCCAAGCCAAGACATCGCTCGAACCGAATATTCGATTACGTTGCAGCAGCCATTCGAGTGGTACGGGAAGAGGCAGGCCCGGAAGGAAGCGGCGGAAGCGGCCACAGCGGGCGCGATGATGGGTCGGGATGAGGCGACATTGTTCGTGACGACGCAAACAAAGGTCGCGTTCTACAATTTGCTGCTGGCTCAACAAAGCGCAGAGATCGCGTTACAGAACGTGGAAACCGTCCAGACTTTGGCCAAAGCCGTCAGGGTCCGGGTTGAGTCGGGAGAAGGGGCGCAATTCGAATCAGTCAAGGCGGATGTCGAAGTGTTGAAAGCGCAGCAGGAGGCGACCAAGGCCAAGAGTTTCATTCAAGTGGAGCGCACCCATCTTAACGCGCTGACGAACGGGGCGCTGAGCCCTGTATTTCAGATCGAGGGAGAATTTCGCCAGCCTTCCCGGGGGCTGAAGATGCAAGACTTGACGACCAGGGTTCGCGTTTTTCATCCCACCATCCAGCGCCTGCGGAAGCTAGTGACGCAAGCAGATGCCTTAATTACGAGGGAAGAGGCGAGCATCGTGCCCGACGTCACGGTTTTCGGCGGCTATGCCAGAGAGATAGGGCGTGAAGCCGTGGTGGCAGGTCTGAGCGTGCCGACCCCTCTGTGGTATCGCCGGCAGGGTGAGATCGCGGCGGCAATGGGAACGCATCGGTATCAGGAGGCTGAATTGTTACGGGCACAGAACGAATTGACCCGCGCCGTCGAACAGTATCTCCAGGAGGCGGAAACAGCAACCGAGCGGATCGAGGTATTTGAAAAGGGCCTGCTCAACCAGGCGGATGAAGCCTTGCGCATCGCCAAACTGAGTTTTCGTGCGGGGGCGGCAAGCCTGTTGGAGGTGTTGGACGCGCAACGCGTGGCGCGCCAGATTCAATTCGAGTACGCGCAAGCCCGACGCGATCTGTCGGTTGCCCTGTCGAAATTGGAAGGGGCTGTCGGAGGTGCCTTATGAATGAATCCCGCAAGGTCTTTCCGGCGCGTCCCTCCGGGACTCTGTGGTTTAAAGTGGCAGGTGCCAAGACGGTCATGCTCGTGATGCTCCTGGCGATGTTCGGTTGCACACAGGAGTCCGACGGCAATGTGGCGCCCTCGAAACAGGCAACCCCTGAAGGCCTTGACACCTTGACCATTTCCGAAAGTGCGATTGAGCAAATCGGCATCGAAGTGCAGATGGTTGCCCGTGGAACCTTCCAGACCCATCGCGATTTCCCCGGAACCATCAAACCGAACGAAAATGCTTTAGCGGAGATCACAGCCCTGGTCCGTGGACGGGTTATCGAAGTCGATGCCGATCTCGGGAAAAACGTGGAGGGAGGCGAGCGATTGGCGGTGCTCTACAGCAAGGAGCTGGGCTTGGCCCAGTCGTCATTCCTGAAAGCGCATGCCAAGCTGAACGTTGCGGAACATGCGTTTGCCCGTGCCCAGTTCCTGTTGAAGGAGAAAGTCATCGGGAAAGGCGAATTTCAAAGGCGGGAAGGCGAGCTCGTCAGCGCAAGAGCGGAGGCAAAAGGGGCGGAGAATCACATGAAACTCCTGGGAATGACGGACAAAACCATTGCCGAAATCAAGCGGAATCAAGAAATTCAATCCTATGTGCCGATCGTTGCCCCGTTCGCCGGGCGCATCATACAGCGCAATGTCACAGCCGGCGAGGTAGTGGAGACGATGGAGAAACTGTTCGTCGTCGCTGACCTGTCGAAAGTTTGGGTGCTGGCCGATGTTCCTGAAAAAGACATCGGCTTCATCCAGAATCGCGGTGAAGACTCCGGCTCCGTCGATGTGCAGGTCTCTGCCTACCCAGGGGAATCCTTCCGTGGGAAGCTGGCCTACATGGGGGATGTCCTTGATCCGGCGACGAGAACGATGCGTGTGAGGGTCGAGGTGCCCAATCCCGATGGCCGGTTGAAGCCGGAAATGTTCGCCACGGTTCGGGTATTTTCGAATCCTGAACCGAATGCGATCGTGATTCCGAAGGCGGCGGTCCAGCAGGATCGAGGAGAGCCGGTCGTCTTCATCCGTTTGAACCCACAGCAATTCGGGCGGCGCGTCATTCATATTGCCGAGCGAGACGGCGAGAAGGTCCACGTGCGGTCGGGTTTGCGGGACGGCGAGGAGGTTGTGGTCGCCGGAGCCTATGTCCTCAAGTCCGAACTCGCCGCGCATCAGGGAGGAGCCGTCAGTGATTGATGCCCTTGCGGCATTCGCACTGCGCCACCGCGTTCTGATCGGAGCTCTGACTGTATTCACGGTTCTGGGAGGATTCTACGCGCTTCAAACGCTCTCGATCGATGCCTTCCCCGACGTCACGAACATCCAGGTGCAGGTACTGACCGAGGCGCCAGGTCTGTCTCCGGTAGAAGTAGAAAAGCTCGTCACCTTTCCCATCGAGTTGGAGCTGACCGGCCTTCCGGGATTGAAAGAGATCCGCTCCCTCTCCAAGTTCGGACTCTCGCAGATTACGGTGGTATTTGACGACCGTACGGACATCTATTTTGCGCGACAAGTCGTGCTGGAGCGGATGATCAAATCAAGACACAGTCTGCCCGAAGGCGTTCAACCAGAGCTCGCGCCGGTTTCGACGGGTTTAGGTGAAATCTACCAATATTATCTGGTCAGGCCAGGCCAGAACTACGACGACGAGAGTCCCAATCAGCAGATGTTGCGGCTGACGGCGGAACGGACCGTGCAGGATTGGGTCATCCGCCCGCTGCTCAAAGGGCTGCCAGGCGTGATCGATGTCAATTCACTGGGCGGCTTCGTGAAGCAATACAACGTCATTGTCGACCCCGTCAAACTCCGTAAATACGAGTTGACGGTTCACGACGTGTACAAGGCGATCGAAAACAACAATGCCAACGCCGGGGGGGGCATTCTCAACCGTCACGCCGACCGCTACATTGTCCGCGGGGTCGGCATGATCAAGTCGGTTGAAGACATTCAAGACATTGTGGTGAAGGAGCGCCGAGGCACTCCCGTGTTCGTTCACGACGTGGCCGAGGTCGCCATCGGTCATGCGGTACGCCATGGAGCAGCAGTCTTGAATGGAGAGCGCGAAGTGGTGTCCGGCACAGTGCTGATGCTGCGCGGTGGCAATGCGCGTGAGGTCGTCACCAAGGTCAAAGAACGAGTCGGTCAGATCCATCGCGAGCACATGCTCCCGGAAGGTATCCGCATCATGCCTTTCTACGACCGTAGTGATCTGGTCCATGCCGCGCTGACGACGGTGAGCAAGGCCTTGGTGGAAGGCGTATTGTTTGTCGTGGTCGTGCTCTTCATCTTTTTCGGTAATGCGCGCAGTTCCTTGATCGTCGCTGCGACGTTGGTGGTGGCGCCGCTTGGCACCTTCATCATTATGAAGCAGGTCGGGCTGTCGGCGAATCTCATGTCGCTGGGCGGGTTGGCGATTGCCATCGGCATGTTGGTCGACGGTTCGGTCGTCGTGGTCGAGAATGTCTATCGGCTTATGATGGAGGAGGAACATGCGCATCCTCGCCGCACTCGATGGGACGTCATCTTGCGCGGGGTGTCGGAAGTCGGGCGGCCGGTGGTCTTCGGGATTGCAATCATCGTGATCGTGTTCCTCCCATTGGTGTCATTGGAGGGTATGGAAGGAAAACTCTTTGCCCCGCTGGCCTACACGATCATGATCGCGCTGCTGGTTTCGCTCGTGTTGTCGCTGACCTTGTCTCCCGTGCTCTGTTTATGGGCACTGCGTCCGGGAGACGAAAATGAGACGCTTCCGATTCGCTGGGCGAAGCGGGTGTACGTTCCGGCTTTAGAATGGGCCCTCGCCCATCCGGTCGGGGTGTTGCTCGGCGCGACCGGTCTCCTGATCAGCAGTCTGTTGTTGGTGCCGTTTCTGGGCGGGGAATTTATCCCCACGCTCGACGAGGGTTCATTGACGCCGCAAGTGTTCCGCTTGCCGGATGTGTCGCTGGAGAATTCGGTGCGCATCGAAAAGGAGGCCCAGCGGGCTTTGCGCGAGTTCCCCGAAGTACAAACGATTGTCAGCAAGATCGGACGGTCGGAAATCGCCTCCGACCCGATGGAGCCGAACGAAAGCGATGCGATCGTTACTCTGTTGCCGCGTGACCAGTGGACCTCGGCGCACGACAAGGAGGATCTGGTCGAACTGATGCGGCGACGATTGGCTCAAATTCCCGGCATCGGCGTGATTATGAGCCAGCCGATTCAGGAGCGTGTAGAGGAACTCATCTCCGGTGTCAAAACGGAGATTGCGATCAAGCTCTTCGGTGACGATCTGCAATTGCTAAGGCAAAAAGCGGGGGAGATTGCCACAATTATGAGCCGTGTCGAAGGGGTGCGGGATATCAAAGTTGAGCAGCAGACCGGGCAGTCCTATTTGACGGTGGATATCGATCGTCGGAAAATCGCCCGGTACGGCATCAACGTGGCGGACGTTCAACAGGTCATTGAAACGGCTGTCGGGGGAAAACCGGCTACTCGAGTGTTGGAAGGCCAACGCCGGTTCAATGTGACGGTGCGTTTTCCCGAGCGGACCAGGAATAGCCCGGAAGCGATCGGCAATATCCTGATCGAATCGCCGTCGGGATCCCTGATTCCCATGGGTGAGTTGGCGAAGATTTCTTTGCGGGACGGGCCGGCGAAGATCAGCCGTGAAAGGGTTCGCCGCCGGATTTCCATTGGTTTGAACGTCGTCGGGCGTGACATTCAAAGTGTCGTCGAAGACGGGCAGCGGCAGCTCGCAGAGAAGGTGAAACTGCCGACTGGCTACTTCATCGAATGGGGCGGCGCCTTTGAGAACATGCAGCGGGCGATGGCTCGGTTGCGGATCATCGTGCCGATCACGATTCTCCTGATCTTCTTCCTTCTGTTCTCCTCCTTCAATTCCCTCCGGCACGCAGGATTGATCATCGCCAATCTTCCTCTTTCATTCATCGGAGGCATTGTCGCCTTATGGCTGACCGGGCAGTACCTGAGTGTCCCCGCTTCTGTCGGATTTATCGCTCTCTTCGGGGTCGCGGTACTGAACGGGATTGTGCTTGTGTCCTATATGAATAAGCTCCGGCATGAACAGCTCAATCTTCGGGAGGCGATCGTAAGGGCCTGTCACCTGCGATTGCGTCCTGTGCTGATGACGGCGCTCGTGGCGTTATTGGGGCTCCTGCCCTTGGCCTTCGCCACAGGAATCGGTTCGGAGGTACAACGGCCTCTGGCGACAGTTGTGATAGGCGGACTGGTAAGTTCTACACTCCTCACTCTTGTTGTCCTCCCTGTGTTGTACAATTTGATCGAGAGCAAACATTCATTACTCAGTAAGAGTCGCCAATCCGGTCCGGTTGTCCCGGTTGTGTCGGGCGGATTGCTCGGGGCTCGGGACAACGATTCCGTAGGATCCAATTGACTTCCTTCTTTGCTCTCTCTTTGTTAACGTAATAAGCGGAAAGGATTGTGTGAAGTATCTAAGGTCTACATAATAGGTCCTGATGTGTGTAAGTAAGCGGGAACTAATCTATGGAAGCATTGAGCGTCGAAACGTTGTTGGGGCTGGTGGGGCTAGTGATTCTCGTCGGCCTCGCGGGGGAAGTCGGCTTTAAGAGAACTGGAATTCCAAGCGTCCTGTTTCTTATGGGGCTCGGTGTCCTGCTCGGTCCCGTACTCGGGTTTGCCGATGCCTCAAGCATTGGCTTTCTGGCTCCCTACTTCGGGACGCTGGCCCTCCTGATTATCCTCTTCGACGGCGGGTTGAATCTGCAATTCATGAAGGTCTTGCAGGAAACCCCGCTGGCCCTGCTTTATTCCATTCTCGTATTCAGCGGCTCGGTTCTCGGCGTGGCCATGGTCTATGTGTGGGGACTTGGCGGACAGTGGCGCCAGGGGCTGTTGCTGGGGGCGATCCTCGGGGGAACCGCAGCCGCGATCATTCTTCCGGTTGTGTCGAAGTTGCCGTCACTCCGTGAACCGACCAAGGTCCTGGTCAGTTTGGATTCCGCCTTTTCTGAAGTCTTTGTCGTCGTGATTGCATTGGCGCTGATGGGATCCTTCACGCAGATCGGAGGGAAATTCGGCGTCGTTCGGGAATTGTTTCACTCGTTCTTCGACGCACTGGTTCTGGCCGCGTTGGCCGGTGCCGTGTGGGCAAGGTTGTTGACGTGGCTGGCCGGACAGACATTGTCGTACATGCTCACGCTCGCGGCCATCCTGGTACTGTATTACGTCGCCGAGGTACTGGGGGCGAGTGGTGCCATCACGATTCTTCTTTTCGGGCTGGTGCTGGCCAATATGGAAAGTCTGGCCGGCCGACTGGTACGGCCCCTTCGGGTGTTGATCGGGTACGAGCTCGATAAAGCCAAATTCGTGCTCGATGAGTTCTTGAAACGGATCAATGAAGAGTTGGCATTTCTGGTGCGAACGTTTTTCTACGTGTTGCTTGGCCTGATCGTGGACTTCTCACGGTTCGATTGGACTACTGCCATGTGGGGATTAGTGTTCTTTGCAGTTGTGGTGGGGGTGCGGATCGCCGTGACCTATGGGATCGGCATCGCGACGAAAAGTTGGACTACGAAGGAACGGCTGTTGATTGCTGCCATGATGCCTCGAGGGGTGGCGACGGCCGTGATGGCGTTCTTGCCAGCCAGCGCCGGGATTCCCAATACCGAGAACTTCCCCATGTATGCGCTGACGGTGATCACGCTCGGAGTCGTCTTTATGACCCTGTCTATGGCGGGCTATCGACACTTGATAGGTGACGAGCAAAAGGCACCGGCCCCGTCGCTGAAAGTTTCTGAGGCAAGGTCGTAAACGGTTCGGAACTTCCTGTCATGTGCCGCCTCGGTTAATCATGTTTCTTTTCTGAAGGCTGCTCACAGCGTTTCATCCTTTCTCTCTGCACGAGCTGTTTCGGGATTGACAGCTCGTGCATTCGGCGATCATTTTATAATTTGATCACAACCTTCTAGCTGCACGACCCTATGAGGGAGAACTGTCCGATGGGGGAGTAATTGTGGGAGATCTCGGATTTTTTGCGGCCCTCCACTTGTGAAAGCTGCCAGGCTTCGGCATATTATGACAGGAGTGGATAGGAGCTTGTATTTCCTGCCTCGGTGTCCGGAGTTTCAATGAGGTCTCACCCCTGAAATTAAGAGGATCCCCTTTCGATTGTTACGAATTTCCTGTGAATAAGGGTGGAACTTAAGCGGCGCATTTAGTATTGTCGTTATGGGGCCGGATAATCGTGCGGAACCATGGAAAGGAGGGTGCCCTCGTGATGATGCGCAATTTTTTTCTCATTATCTGCCTTTCATGTGCATGGGCCCTGACGTTTATGGAGTCTCCGGTTGCCGCCTATGAAGAGATAACAGTTTCAAATGGCGGTACGGTGAAGGGCACGGTCACTCTCACGGGTGACGTCCCTAAACCAAAAGGCTATAACTTGACGACCCTGCCTGATGCAGTCTACTGCGGACGGATCTCGGACGGGAGGGGTTGGCGACTTCTTCAGCCGTTTGACGTTGGTGAAAGTGGAGTGTTTCGTCAGGTCGTGGTATACATCGAGTCCATTGAAAAGGGGAAGCCTTTCGCTGAGGCAAAGCCGCCTCGCATTGAAGCGGTCGACTGCCGCTTCCTCCCGTTCGTGAATCTAGTGCGTGACGAGCGTGATGTGGTCGTCGTAAATATGGATCCCGCGATGCACGATATTCAAGCGTACGAAACCTCGCATCTCGGGCCTCGAGTGCTCTTCAACGTGCCGTAGCCGATCAGCAAACGTTATCCTAACCAAGCAGGGCTCAGCGCACATTTTTCTAAGCATTACGAGGGTGAGCCAGTTACCCAGCGT
>NZ_CDLUDY010000238.1:0-3453 GCF_975968855.1 Petrachloros mirabilis | reverse complement strand
CTTCCCGGCAGCCTGGTGCACAAAAATAATACGTTTTCCCTCCATAGGTGCTTTGCGCGACTGCTGATTGTTCATCCACCTCCATCTGACACACAGGATCGGTTGCCATCGTATTTGTCCTTTCGTTACAGCGCTAGCGATGACGGCGTGTAGCCAAGTTGCTCAACATCAACATCTGAATTTCTTCTGTAATCTCTTCCTGCCTGAGGACGTTGCGTCTCCGTAACAGGTCTGCTTCCTCACGTTCGAGACGCTGAATGGCCAACTCCAAGTGAGCGAGGCGGGCTCGACTCTCCGCCATCAGCGCGCTGTAGAAGATAGCGTGTAAGAGCGAGAACAGATACAAATCGACTAGTTGAGAAAAGAAGAGAGGTGGCGGCAGGGTCAATCCAGGAGGGAATGGCTTTGGGTGGCCTGGGCGAGGGGAAGACGGAAACGGTCTGAGCGGTCGGACCATGACCGACTCCGTCACGGCATCGTGATAGACCGCAGTTACCGGAGCTCTTCCCCCGGATATCCTTTGTGTAGCGGCGTCCCGCAATTGATCGATGACATGGGTCAGAATGGGCTGAACCTCTTCCGTCACGGTCGGGCCCTCCACGGCTGCCGCAAACCGGTGAACCAAACGGGCCCGTTCCACGAGCTTGCGCCCCACGAGAATCAACACAGGATCCCGATTACCTGTGGTTCGAAGATGACCGTCCAGAGCGGAAAGCAGGCGGTCGTTAAAATCTCCACAGAATCCCCGCTCTGTCCCAATGACCAGATACAGTTCTTTCCCGGAGAGCTCCGGCACGAAGGTCGGATGAAACGCGAGGAAATCCTGTCCCGCTGCTTCGATATTTTCAACCACCCGATGTTGCGTCGCCAGCACGCGGCTCAACTTATGGCTCTCCATCAACGCCAGATTCTTCATGACGCGCATGATCCCTTCAATCTCGTCGAGGGTCCGGACGTGGGCTTCTATATCACGCCGTTTGCTCATAAGAGACCATCTCCTCGATCCACGCTGCGATACACTGTTTCCACTTATCCTCCGTGTCATCGAGCGTGAGCCCGCTGGCGCCCAGTTTGGAAGACAGACCGCTCATGATGGCGGGGAGTCTGTCATTGGGAATTTTGTCAAGCACACCAAGGTCATAGGCGATCAGCCATGCGAGGTCGAATTCAATGGGAAGCGGCGACAACCGATCCTGTTTAAGCAACTCTCGCAACATACGGCCTCGTTCGATGCTGCGTTCCATCGACGCCTCAAGTTTCGTTCCGAACCGCGTGAAGACCTCGAGTTCCAAAAACTGAAGAAAGTCCAGTTTCATACGGCCGGCCTTCTCCTTGATCCGGCGATGCTGACTCTTTCCACCGACTCGCGACACGGACTTGGTCACGTCGATCGCAGGAAGGACTCCGGCAGCGAATAATCGTCGATCCAGGTAGATCTGGCCGTCGGTGATCGAGATGAGATTGGTCGGGATGTAGGCCGAGATGTCGCCTTCTTTCGTTTCAACGAGCGGAAGCGCCGTCATGCTGCCCCCGCCACGGCCTAACGCTAGGCATGTGCTTCGTTCCAGGAGACGCGCATGAAGATAGAAGATGTCCCCCGGATAGGCCTCGCGGCCCGGCGGACGCCGGAGCAGCAAGGAGAGTTCGCGATAGGCTTGCGCATGAGTCGTGAGATCGTCGTAGACGACCAGGGTATCCTTTCCCTGACCCATCCAGGCTTCGGCTATAGCGCAACCGGCGAAGGGAGCGAGAAAGGTGAGGCCCGGCAAGGCAGCCGCTTCACCTACGACTACGACGCTATAGTCCATTGCTCCGTATTGGCGAAGCGTATCGATGGTGTTGACGACGGTCGTGCGCTTCTGGCCGATCAACACGTAGACACAGATGACATCCTTCCCCTGCTGATTGATCACCGTATCGATGGCCAGCGAGCTCTTTCCCAACCCGTTGTCACCGATGATCAGCTGCCGTTGGCCCTTGCCTATCGGGATCAATGTATCGATTACTTTCGTCCCGGAGTAGAGCGGCTTGCGCACGGCGGCCCTATCCACGATGGGAGGCGAAAGCACGTCCAATGGCCGAGATGCCTGGCACTCCGGATCGCCCAGCCCATCGAGCGGATTTCCGAGAGGATCGATGATGCGTCCGAGCAGCGCATCTCCGGTCGGGATGGTCAAATGCCTGCCTGAGACGTGCACGGCAGTTCCCGCGGTCAATTCGTCGGTCGCCTGAAGCAGGATGGCGCCAAGCAGGTTCTTGGCCAAGACAACGACCAGAGCCCGGCTGCCGTCCTCCAGGTCGAGGATGTCATCCATCGCGGCTGAGGGTAGCCCCTCGATCCAGGCGATTCCGTCGCCAACCGATACGACCGTTCCCTGTTCGAGAACTCGCAGGCCGAAGCGATAGTCATGCAGCCAACCGGCTTGCCGTTCCAGGAAGGAATTCGAGGTCGGCATATTAACAGCCTCCGGTCCCGCTATCGGCAAAGAATTTCAGTTCGTCCTGGAGATTGCCTCTCAGCACCCATCCACCGAGACTTACCCGCAGGCCGGCAAGCAGATTCCGATCCTCGACAAATTCCCACTCAAATGTTCGATCAAGCCGTCCTTCCAATTTTTTCACCAATCTCTCACGGGATCCCTGTTCGAGTGGAAAAGCGGTCGTTACCCTCCCCCGGGCATTCGCCGGCAAGGCCGATCGAATCGCCTCCACTTGTGGCTGAGGCAGCCTCGACCAATCTTCCATGATGGCGTCAATGAGCTTGGTTTCCAGCTCGGGGCCGGCCACTCGTGCCAACAACGAGGCTGTAAACTGGGTCCCTTGCGACAACGCCAGTGCTTCCGCCTGGCGGGCCATATCCTTGATCCGCTGACTTTCCCGTACCGTCGCCTGCTGTCGTTCCTTTTCGAGATCGGCCTGAAGTACCGCAAGCCGCCGATGCCGTTCTGCTGCAATCTCTTCCTGCAACTGCTCCCGTGCCTTCTCCCGCTCTTGCTCCCACCCGACCAATCGCCGGTCATACTGCTCCTTCAGGGCACCCGCTTCTTTCTGCAACCGGGTTGCTTCGGCGACCGTCTTGGCGATGGCGACTTTACGCTCCTCAATCACCGTCATGACCGGACGGTACAAGAACCGTTTCAACAGCCATACCAGGACGAGCACATTCACGATCTCGAGCAGGAATGTCGACCAATCCAGTTCCACCGTCATCCTCCGGTTGGCGATAACATGCGCGGCTTACCCGTCCATCGATTACGGCTTGAAAAAATATTCCAGTAACGGATTACGAAACAGGATGATCAAGACAATGACCAGGCAGTAGATGGCCAGCGACTCGATCATGGCGAGCCCGATGAAGAGCGTACGCATGATCGACCGCTCTGCTTCCGGCTGCCTCGCCAGGGCCTCCAAGGCCTGACTGATCGCACGCCCCATAGCAAGGGCGGGAAGCAT
>NZ_CDLUDY010000237.1:0-12155 GCF_975968855.1 Petrachloros mirabilis | reverse complement strand
CCTCATAGATTGATGCCTAACTCCCCAGCGGACGATCTATCCCTGCCGCAAAACGCCACGTTCGGCTTTTGTGAGACAATAAGAGGCCGAGAACTAGTTGGTTCCCGGCACACCTGATGCAGCTGTCGGATAAGTAGACAGGTCCGTCATCATGAACACACCTCTACTCGATGTTCGCGGTCTTACATTCGAGGCTGATGGATACCCGATACTGAATCGGCTTGATCTAACCGTCGAACGTGGTGAGATCCATGCCCTCCTCGGGGCCAATGGGATTCTCCGGTAAAGGGAGCGTGAACTGCGTTTACTCCCGTGACCGAGCACCGGAGCCTTGATCCCGCATCCTCACCTCTTGCAAGTCGGCAAGTTCCTGAATCAAAGCTCGCTCGCGTTCCGTCAGATCCGTCGGCGTCCGCACCTCAACGACCACGAACAGATCGCCCTTACCTTTTCCTCCGACCTTGGGCATCCCCTTCCCGATCAAGCGCAACGCAGTCCCGCTCTGAGTTCCAGCCGGAACCGTGATCTGAAGAGTTTCTCCGTCCAGACCCTGAACGCGCAACTTTTTCCCCAACGATGCATCGGGAAACGTCACGGCCCGGACCATATACAGGTTGTCGCTGTGGCGCTCGAACACGGGATGAGGTCTGACATGCGGACGAATCAGCAAATCGCCAGGAGGCCCGCCATTCGCATTGGTCTCCCCCTGACCTGACAGCCGGATCATCATCCCGTCGTCTATTCCAGGCGGAATCCGGACTTTCAACCTGTGTGGAACAAATTGATACCCATTACCCTGACAGTGTGAACAAGGTGACTCGATGATGTGCCCGCGCCCCCCGCAGCGCGCACAGTTCGTCAGAGTTACGAGCCGCATGTCTTTCTTCGTCTTCACCTCTTGCTTCTGCCCGCTTCCTTTGCAAGCCGGACAGGAGAGTGGTTTCGTACCCGCTTTAGCTCCGCTCCCGCCACAGGGCGCACACTTTTCTGATCGCGTGATGTGGATCTCCCGATCGCCGCCGTGCGCAGCCTCCTCGAGCGTCAAGTCCAAGTCGTATCGGAGATCCACCCCCCTCGTCGATTCGGTCCCTGGCCTCATACGGCGGCCGAAGAAATCTCCGAATATCCCGGAAAGATCCCCGAATCGCCCGCCGAAGAAATCCCCGAACTGGAAATCTCGCATCAGATCATCCGTCGACCACCGCTCACTAACGCCGGCATGACCCGTCGTGTCGTATTCCTTTCGCTTCGTCTCGTCGGAAAGAACGGCGTAGGCTTCCGCAAGTTCACGGAACTTCGCCGCAGCTCCTGGATCCTTGTTCTTGTCCGGATGGTACTGGAGGGCTAATCGCCGGTAGGCATGCTTGATCTGGTCGCGAGTCGCATTACGATCTACTCCCAGTATTTCATAGTAGTCTCTCTTGGTTTCAGCGGCCGGCACCGATGACTCCTACTTCTAGAGAGCAGAACCGATCCTCGCACTTATATAAGCGTTGCCCGGCGGGTGCCAGATTTAGCCTCGGTTGAGGCGGAGGTCAAGGTAGACCGAAGATTCGACCGGCTTCATCGCAGCATTAGCCTGAATCCTCTCCTTCTAGCGCAGATGGAATTCTGAACAGCCTCCTAGCGGCCATATCGAGCCATGAGTTGAGCTTCCGCGAGAATATGGCCCTTGCACGCATCCAATACCTGCGCCTTCGTCGCCCGAGGTTTCAGATCAATCACCTTGTCCAGAGCATATAGCTTGAACAAATAGCGGTGAGGCATTCCCGGCGGCGGGCAGGGTCCTCCATAACCAACGCGCTTGAAATCGTTCATACCCTGCAAGGCGCCATCGAGCACCTGTTCATCGGTTGGAACGCCCTCGGAAAGCCCTCGCAGATCCAGCGGCACATTGTAGATGACCCAATGTACCCAGGTACCGGCGGGCGCATCTGGATCGTCCGCGATGATGACATAACTGCGCGTGCCTGCCGGCGGCACACTCCAGTGCAATGGAGGCGACACATCCCTCCCTGCACAGGTGTATTGCTGCGGAATGGTTTCGCCCTCCTTAAAGGCCGAGCTTATCAGGATGAAATTCATCCCACCATGACCTCTTTGAACAAAAGAGCCTTCCTCGGGAGCAATCGTGTCACCCTCCCGATGGCCACGGAGCGTCGGGCCTAATCTTTGAGAATAAAGGTGACCATGAGCCCGACATGGTATTCCGTGATCTTGCCGTTATCCACTACGACTTTCTGGTCTTTCACCCACGCGCTTTTCACGTTTTGCAACGTTTTGCTCGCGCGCGCGACTCCGACTGCGACGGCATCTTCAAAACTCTTCGGCGAAGCGGCAATAATCTCGGTGACTTTGGCAACAGACATGGCATCCTCCTTTGTGAATAACGGTTGATCGCGTGCATTCGGCACGGTTGCCGGAACGATGGCTTCTCATGCTGACTTTCCTGCATTGGTCGATAGGGCTGCGCGAGCGTTGTCCAAACATGCCACGACTTCCTCATCCTCTATCTGCGGGAATCGTTCATAGAACTGTCCGATCCCGAAGAACCATTCCGATGTGTGCAAGACGACGACTTCGTCGACAAGGGCTTTCAATTCCGTAACGATCCTGGGCGGAGCGACCGGAATTGCTGCCACCACACGAACCGTCTCCGATTTGGTGACCGCATCGAGCGAGGCATAAAAGGTCGCCCCTGTTGCAATACCGTCGTCGACGAGAATCACTGTCTGCCCTTTCAAAGCGGTAAGGGACCGTCCGCCACGATACCGTTCAATTCTCCGGCGGATTTCGCTCTTCTGACAGAGTATCTCTTCGTCCAACTCTGCTTTTGTCACGTTGTATTGCCGAACCACATCCGGATTCATGTGGACATAACCGGTTTCGGCAACAGCGCCCATGGCCAATTCGGGATTTGACGGAGTTCCCAGCTTTCTGGTGATCAGCACATCCAACGGAAGATGCAACGAAAGACTGATGTCATAACCCACGACTACGCCGCCCCGCGGCAAAGCAATCACCAGCGTATCCTTCGCACTTCGATATCGGAGCAGCTCCTGTGCTAACCGCTGACCGGCATCATGACGATCCTTGAAGAGAGCAAAGTCGCTTTTCGGTATCATCGTTTCTCCACCGGCCATGCTATCCAATATGGAGGAGGCCCCCAGTACGGTCCCCAATAGGGCCCCCAGTAGGCGCCGAAGTAAGGGTACGGACGGATCCAATACGTCGGCAGTTTGGGAGGCCACACCGTCAATGAGGCGATTTCGAGCGTCGGGTACACGTATTCGATCTCGTCCAATTGCAATGTCATTGAACCGCTCACTTCACCGACCACCGTCACCCGCGTTCCAAACGGGATCGTCGCTGGATCCAGGAATTCTTTGTGCAGGGCAAGGAATCTTCCTTTCGAGTCCGTCAATCGACTGACGGGTCCGTCATCGCTATTGAGCGGCAACTGCAGGATTTCAATCCTTGTCCCGTCCTGACTGAGCGGCTTGGCAGAAAGCACCATTCCTCCCACTATGATGAGCTTCCCCTTGTAGGTGAGCGGTGAGGCCTTCACCTGCTCAAACGTCACACTCCGATCGACTTTTTCCTTCAGGTCCGGAGGAACCACCGGGATACCGGCGCAGCCAATCATCCATAAGCCGATCGCGACTGCGAGAAAAGCTTTCATCCGTCACTCGCCTGTCCGGAAGCCGTTTAAAATTCATGTTCAGCAAGACAAGTGCCCAGCGTGCGGTCGGCTGTGCAAACGGAAACCTCGCTGTCATCAGATGAAGTTAGGAAGGCAGGCCGGATTAATACCTTGTTCCGCTGAGGGAGAATGCCACAGTCCTCCCGACATACTGCGGCATGGAGGGGCAGTCTCACGCTGCGCTGGATCCCGCTATTGTGCGACAATGGTCCAGCATGATTCGGATGCCGAGTGACAAATTCAGAGGCCCCCTCCCTCCCCTCACTGAAGCACAGAGCGCATTGAAGCATGAACTCCTCACTCACGTTCAACAGCTCGCCGGTCGAATCGGCGAACGAAATCTCTTCCGCTATAAGCAGCTCGTCGCCGCGGCTGATTACATCCGTGCCGTACTCGCCGGCTCAGGCTATGACGTCCGTCGACACCGCTATGAAGTGGCAGGCTCCACTTGTGAAAATCTTGAAGTGGAGGTGCGGGGAACGAACAGGCCTCAAGACATCCTCCTGATCGGTGCCCACTACGACTCCGTGCAAGGTTGTCCAGGCGCAAATGACAATGCGACCGGCGTCGCGGCCACGCTTCCCCTGGCGCGAGCCATAGCGAAGGCCAGACCTTCCTGCACGTTGCGGTTCGTAACCTTCACAAACGAGGAGCCGCCATACTTTCAGAGTCGATACATGGGGAGCCGGATTTATGCCCGGGAGAGGCGTGAGAGGGGTGAGCGAATCTTCCTCATGTTGAGCTTGGAAACGATCGGTTACTACTCCGACGAACCGAAGAGTCAGGACTATCCCTTCCCGTTCGGTTTGTTTTATCCCTCCACGGGAAACTTCATTGCCTTCGTGAGCAACATTGAGAACGCGCCATGGGTCAAACACCTCCTGACGACCTTCCGCAAACATGCGCGGTTTCCATCGGAGGGCGGAGCACTATGGGAATGGATTCCCGGTGTTTCGTGGTCGGACCATTGGTCGTTCTGGGAAGAAGGCTATCCAGCCGTAATGGTGACTGACACCGCGCTCAATCGCTATCCTCATTACCATACCGCGGCCGACACACCGGATAAGATCGATTTTTCCCGCATGGCCCGCGTCGTGTCCGGCCTCCACGATGTCGTTCTGGACCTTGCCGAAACTCCGCCGCAGCAGGTTGACAGACGAACGTGACGGGTTGAGAGGCGGCCAGGAAATTTTGTGGAGCTCCTGATAAATTTAGTCCTTGGCACCGGCGGGATCAGGCTCTTGGCTCCTGGAAGTCGTCCTGATGAAGATGCTGCCGAGAATCGACCCGCCGAATGCCGCCGCCATATCCTTTTGCGCATCCCATTCATCCCCTTGAGTTCCGAGATACAGACTTCCCAATTCAGGGCTGACGATCACCGCCACCACCGCCTCAATGATTTCAAACAGGCCGCTGAGCGCGAGAATCATGGCGACGGGAAGATAAAAGGACCACTGCCCACGCACCCCCGACAGACGCAACAACAATTCTCGAACCGGGTAGACCATGAGGGCACCGTAGGCGAAGTGCGCGATCCGGTCGAAGGGATTTCGGCTAAGCGCCAAAAGGTCTTTCAGCCAAAAACCGGACGGCACCTCCGCATAGGTGTAATGCGCCCCGATCGCATGAAGCCCCAGGAACAGGACTATTAGGACATACGAGGTCGTAGAGAATTTGAATCGCCGGTAGGTCGACACGAGGATGAAGATAAGCGTCAGGGCAAGCAGATTTTCCAGCACCCAATCACGACGATCGACCGGATCGATGGCCAACCAGCTCCAGAGCAGCCCGTACAAGAGAAGGAGCACAAAGAGCCGGCGGGTGTAATTGAGTTTCACCCCGCGTTGCTCTGGCACATCCGCCATCATCGAATTAAGATTCCGAGATGACGCGCTCGGGTTCCATCGTAGGCTCAGGTGTTCTAACCATTCGTCCGGTCGCCAACAACGTCATGCAGAGCAAGGCCCCGTAGAGGGCGATGGCCATGTCTTTCTGGGCGTCCCAGATATCACCCTGAGAACCCAAATAGGTGATGCCCAGTTCGGGATGAACAGCGCTCGCCACCCATGATTCGAGAATTTCCCAAAGACCGCTCAAGCCAAGAACCGTCATGACAGGCAGGTAGTACAGCAGCCACCCTCGCACACCAGCGCCCACGCGAAACAGCTCTTCCATCGGATAGGCGAGCAAGAACCCGAAACTGAAATGAACGATCCGGTCGAAATGATTCCGATTCAGGTCCAACGCCCGTTGCATCCATTCCCCGGCCGGGACACCGGCGTAGGTGTAGTGGGCACCGATCGTGTGCAGTGTCAGAAACAACGTAATGAAGACATACGATGCGCGGGACAAGGGGAAACGTCGATGGCTCACGACCAACAGCACGACGAACAGCGTGGGGAGTATGCTCGAAAGGAGCCAGAATTGTGGATCGGCCGGTGCACGGGCGGTCCAGATCGACACCGCCACATACCAGAACAACAGACCAAATAAAACACGCTTATCCCGTTGAGGCATTGTTTCTCCTTGTCATTTGGGGAAGCCGGCATTCAACCGGCAGTCTGACAGCGGGATACTCTACTGGAAGATCGGAAGGGCTAGCAACCAGACCGCATTCCCTCAAACTTTTGAGATCGATGAGCTTAAGAGGAGCTCTGCTGTGGAGGACTCAGCACGCTGACGAGTGGAGGAGCAGAATCTGGCCGATGCTCGGCAAGCGCTTTTGCATGGCGCGGCACCTCGAAATCGGCCGCCCTAGGGGTTGGGGGGTGGCAGGCCATCAGCATGAGCGCCACCCCCTGTATCATTGCGAGGCCTATCAGTACCCGTTTCCTCATAGGCTGCGCGCTTTCACGACCTCGGATCAGTCGATCTTCACCGAGACGGATTTCTTCTTCGCCTCTTCGGTCTTCGACATCCTGACTTCCAACACACCGTCCTTGAAGTTCGCCTTGATCTGGTCGCCCTTGACTTCGCTGGGCAACTCGACACTCCGCACAAACGACCCGTACGAACGTTCTCTCCGGTAGTAATCCTTTTCTTTGACTTCTTCCTCTTTCTTTTTCTCGCCCTTGATCGTCACCACGTTCTCCATCACGGTCACTTCAATCTCATCCTTGTTCATGCCGGGCAGGTCCGCCTTCACCACGATTTCGTCCTTTTCCTCAAAGACGTCCAGCGAGGGGCTTTTCAGCGGGAATCCGGGAAACGGCCAGCGCTCGCCGAGCACGGGGCTTGGAAACGGGCGACGCCAGAAATCTTCCGTCAGCCGGTCGAACCAGCGGTCAAACTCACCCCACCGCGGCATGACCTCCGCGCCTTTCTTGGCGGCGACTTCTTTGGACTCTTTGCCCTTCCCCTTTGCCATGATCACTCCTCCTTGTTTTAGGTTTTCATTTCGAGGGGGCCAGGAACCGTTCGCGGGTAGAGCCCCCATACGGTGCTGCGCACGAACGGTTCCTGGCCCCTTCCTGTTTCCTTACGGCCGAACCTCCAGTCGGTTGATCACCCTGTCGACTCCGAAGACGTACCAAGCATCGAACTCTGCCATTTCCCTCTGCGGAGTTGAAGGCACCTCGCCTTCCAGGGTTGCCACGGATTGTTTCACTTCCACATGAATTCGATCACCGTTGACGAAGGGATCTTTCTTCAATACGATCCGGACGGCTTTCGCGAGTTCTTCGTCCGAGTCCGGTTGCTCGGCAATGACCTCCATGCCGTTAATCACGTCCCGGCTACCAGGCACCCACCAGGCCAAGACACCAGCCAACCGTTTCTGGGTGAGGCTCAACACATGGTCGTCAAGCAGGACAACTCCCTCCCTCACTGACACTCGGATAACTCCGTGAGGCTTGTCCGAGACCTCTCGAACCGTTTTTGGCTGCCCTTTACGAATCACGCAAATCGAACAATTCATCAACGTCGGTTCTTGGAGCAGCACGTCGCGCACCGCGTCCAAAATCGCACCATCCCCCATACGGGCGGCCGGTGCGACGTGCAGACGATCTACGATTCCGCTCACTCCAGGAACGCGGATCGCCAATTCCATGCTCAGCTTCTTCGCCGCGACGTGCTCGACCTCACCTTCCAGGGTGAGTACATCGCCGGCAAACTCCATGGTGACGGGATACTTGTGCAGATTGACCCGTGGTTCCCGCTCTAACGCTGCACGAACCTCTTTTAGAACCCGATCCTGTAATGACGCCTCAGAAGCTTTCACACCCTCACCAGACGATCGACGGAAAAGACTTTTCTGTTCACTCCAACAGCAACCGCAGTGCCAACGACAACCGTTACGCAAAATCGTTGATGATTCGAGTTATATGGCGATTATTGATGCTCTCGCTGAGGGGTAGCAGTCTAATGATGTGGGGATTAACTCCCCAGATAAACCGGTCTTTCGTGCTGCAAAAAGCCACGATCGAACTGGACTATTGAGGGCAGACTCGAATACGCATGACCTAGAAATAATGGCGAGGCCGGCGACCGATCCTCGAGCAGAAGGTTCAACAGCTGATAGGTGACATGTAAGAGAAATGGGCCGTCTCGGAAATGGGTAGAACGTGGCACTTGGCGACGAGATCCAGTACAACGCGAGGAACATATCCCCCACTGGGCCACTCACTCGCCCGGAGATTCTCCCTTGCGGTAGCCGACGTTTCACCCTTATACAAGGATTTGACACGATCCCGCAGGATGAGGAACCGCTTAGAAACTTTGGTGTATCGATGCTCAAGATCGACGGTTCTCGCTTCTCAGGTAGCGGCACGATCGTGCGGCAAGCCGTCGCCTTCTCGGCCTTGACCGGCCAAGCTATCCATATGGTCCATGCCCGGGCCAAACGAGACAAACCCGGCCTTCGCCCGCAACACATCCGTGTCGTTGAAGCGATTGCCGAACTAGTCAACGGGCACGCCGAAGGGCTCGCGTCGGGCTCGCAGGAATTCACGTTCCGTCCTGGCTCGTTGAAGACGGGACGCCACTATTGTTGGGATATCGGCTCCGCCGGCTCGACGACGATGCTGGCCCTGGGCATCCTGCCGGTACTGGCGTTCGCAGGATCGCGGGTCACGGCCGAATTGCGTGGCGGTCTCTTCCAGGATTTTGCCCCCTCGGCTTTTCATCTCCAGCATGTGCTTCTTCCAATCCTGGAAAGAATGAACCTGCATTCTGAAGTTGAGATCGTGCGTCCCGGCTATGTCCCTCGCGGTGAGGGAATACTCCGAGTCACCGTAAATCCCCTTCGCGAGCCCTTTCAAGCCATCACACAAGAGGTAACGGGTCCGATCACACGTATTTGGGGCATTGCACTCTCATCGCATCTCGAAAAACGACGCGTGAGCCGGCGCATGGCGGAATCGGCGCGAGACGCGCTCGCCAAGGCCGGTCTTCAAGCCGATATCGACATCCGCGACGATGCCGACTCACTGCAGCCAGGCGCAGCGCTCGCGCTCTTTGCCGACCGCGGAGACACGGTACGATTGGGAGCCGATCAGGCCGGAGCATTGCGAAGGAGCGCGGAGTCGATCGGCAAGCGCGTTGCGAAACAATTGATCGAAGATCTTAAATCCAGTGCCACGCTGGACCGATTTGCTTCCGACCAAATCATTCCATTCGCCGCCTTAGCGAAAGGCGAAAGCCGGTTCGTCATTCCGACCGTCACCGACCATGTGATGACGAGCGCCTGGCTGGCCGAATTATTTCTCGGTGCGCAGGTAAGGATCGACGACAAGCGGATGATCATCAAGGGAGTCGGATTCTCACCGCATGAAACTCCCGGTTCGGGCACACAGAGGCCGTCTTCTAATGAATGACCCGCCGCCGGTTCGCGAACCAGTCAGACGCTTCATGGCCGACGCGATGCTGGGACGTCTCGCCCGCTGGCTGCGCATTCTTGGCTACGACACGGCCTATGAAAAGGTCATTGACGATAACGATTTGATCAACCGAGCGATCGGAGAGGACCGCTGGCTTCTCACGCGCGACGGCTATCTGGCGCAACGCAAGGTGCTACGTGGGCGACATACGTTGATCGAACGTGATGACCTTGATGGCCAGTTACGGCAACTTCATGACGAACTTGCTGTTCGCCTTGATTTGGACGAGAGGAGATCCTTCCGTTGCGCCGACTGCAATGCCATACTCCGTCCGATCACCAAAGAGGCTGCGGCTAGATTTGTTCCACCATTCGTCGCGCAGTATTACCATGATTTCCTGCAATGCGATGGCTGCCCCCGCGTCTGTTGGCCCGGCACGCATTGGGAATCCATGAAACACCGCCTTGCTCTCATCCGTGGCGGAGAGACTAGCGCCGAACGATGAAAATCTTTCAGTTCCATCCATGGAACGTCACACCACAGCAGGCTGTCCGGATTCAGGAGGAACTCCGCGGCAACGTCCTGTCGAGTGGCCGGATCCCACGCCCGACACTCGTCGCGGGAGCAGATGCGGCGTTCGATCGTGAAAACAGTCGAGTATTCGCCGCGGTGATCGTGCTGTCGTTTCCCGATCTGGAACCGGTCGAGACGGTGATCCACCGCGATCGCGTCACATTTCCTTATGTCCCCGGCCTGCTGTCATTCAGGGAAGCTCCGGCCCTCCTTCGCGCATTCGCTCAACTTCGGCACGATCCCGGCGTCATCTTTATTGACGGTCACGGAATGTCACACCCGCGAGCCGCAGGCATTGCCTCTCACATCGGCATCTGCCTGAACAAACCGACAATCGGCTGTGCCAAATCACTCTTGGTCGGTACGTATCGAGCACCGGGCCTCTTGCGTGGGGGCACCTCGGCGCTTCGCGATTCACACGGCCGTGTCATCGGAACGGTCGTTCGGACCCGCGATCGCGTCAGGCCGATCTTTATTTCGGTCGGGCACCGGATCGGCCTCGCCCAGGCTGTTCGTCTCACGCTTGCGTGCGAGAAGGGATATCGGATACCAGAACCAACAAGAATCGCAGATCACTTGGCAGAACTTGCCAAACGCAACGCCATGAGTGTTCGATGAGGAGCACAACTTCACGATGAAAATTCCCGCTGTCCTCCCACTGCTGCTCTTTCTCCTCCTCCTGGCAATGCTCCCTTTCATCTTCGGGCAGCTGTTCGCTTCGGCCCTCATCAAACTCAAACTTGACACGATGGCGGCCTTGCTCATCGTCATCGGAATTTTCGCAGGAAGCCCCATCAATATCCCGGTGAAACGGATCCCCAGAACGGAATCGATGCTCGCAGACCCGCTGGCTGTATTCGGACTGCCGGGCCGTTGGCCATCGGTTCTCCGCGTGCGCCGAGAAACCATCATCGCCGTCAACGTCGGGGGCTGCCTCATCCCCGTTGGCCTCGCACTGTATGAAACTGGCCACCTGATTCTTGCAGGATCGCACGCGGTTCTGGGTCTCGCTCTCGCAGTCCTCATCAACACCATCGCCTGCTACTGGATGGCACAGCCGATCGAAGGCGTCGGCATCGCCATGCCGGGACTCTTTCCTGCGCTGATCGCCGCCATGAGCGCTCTGTTATTGGCTCCGGACCACGCGCCCCCGGTCGCCTTCGTCGCCGGGGTACTCGGGCCGTTGATCGGCGCAGACCTGCTTCATCTGCGCGACATCTCGAAAATCTCCACCGGCATCGCCAGCATCGGCGGCGCCGGCACCTTCGACGGAATCGTACTCTCCGGCATCGTCGCGGCGTATCTGGCGTGAGCAGCAGCTCTACTGTTTCCCCAATAAAATGAGGCAATTTTCTTTCCGCCCGGCGAAGCGGATTTCCCCATCAGCCCTCACACGACTGAGGAACAAGGCCACACTCAGTGCTTTGCCGCCTTGCTCCACGGAGAAAACCTTCAACATATCGCCACCCTGTCTTTGGTGCCCGATCACCATAAAAAGGCACGTTCATTGCTCACATTTCATCTGATAGAGGCAAGAAGGACTGATCACGATGTCGTATGTTGGCGTGAATATCGGCGCCCTCACGGTGAAGGTGGCCGCCCTGCGTGGTGAGGACCGAAGCGCAACTGTAGTCGCTCATCAAGGCCGCCCCCTGGAGATACTCGACGAAATCCTCGCCCGGCCCGAGTTCGCCGATGCGGAATACTTCGGTGTCTCCGGCCAGCTCGGTCATATTTCAGAGGTGGCTGCGGTTCAGCGGGCGCTCCGCGAAGTAAACAGGTCGTTTGATGCGGTCGCCTCTCTCGGCGGCGAGTCCTTCCTCGTCTACCTCATGATGGACGGCCGTATCACCAATGTGGTGTCCCACAATAAATGCGCCGCAGGAAGCGGCGAATTTTTTGTTCAACAGATCGGCCGGATGGGGCTAGGCATGGAGGAAGCCATCCAACGGTCCTTCAGCGGCAAGGTCGTGCCGCTGGCGTCACGCTGCTCGGTACACTGCAAATCGGACATCACCCACAAGCTGAACCGCAACGAGGCGACGCCCGAAGATATCCTCCAT
>NZ_CDLUDY010000236.1:0-20305 GCF_975968855.1 Petrachloros mirabilis | reverse complement strand
CAAAGTCACGCCGGAAGCGAACCCGAACGGCTCGCTCGACAACATTGCTGGAATCAGGAATGACAGGGGCAATGTCTTGGGCATGATGCCGCATCCGGAGCGTTGCGCGGAGGAGATGCTGGGGAATGAAGACGGAAGGATTATTTTCCAGTCGATGATTAAGTCGCTGAAAAACATGAAGCCTGAATTGAGTACTATTTGATCATGGAACAAACTAGCTCCAACGTGATCACCAAAGAGCTTATTGCGCAGCACAATCTGACAGATGACGAGTACAAGACAATCGTCGAGATTCTTGGACGTGAGCCGAATCTGACGGAACTTGGCATGTTTTCTGTCATGTGGTCGGAGCATTGCTCCTACAAGAGTTCGCGGGTGCATCTCCGAAAGTTGCCGACGACGGGGCCGCGGGTGGTTCAGGGGCCTGGCGAGAATGCAGGAGCAGTCGATATCGGCGATGGGCTCTGCGTCGTCTTTAAAATGGAGTCGCACAACCATCCTTCCTTCATCGAGCCGTATCAGGGGGCGGCGACGGGAGTCGGGGGCATCATGCGCGACGTTTTTACGATGGGTGCCCGGCCTGTGGCTTTGATGAATTCGCTTCGATTCGGACACCTCGATGTGTCGAGGAACCGCCATCTGATAAAGGGGGTCGTCGCGGGGATTGCCGGATACGGCAATTGTATGGGTGTTCCGACGATCGGTGGCGAAATACGGTTCGATGATATTTATTCACTCAATCCGTTGGTCAATGCGTTCTGTTTGGGCCTGGCCCATAAAGATAAGATCTTTCGTGGCACGGCCACCGGTGTCGGCAATCCGGTTATCTATTTCGGCTCGAAGACAGGCCGGGACGGCATCCACGGGGCGACGATGGCCTCCGATTCATTCGACGATGAATCGGAACAAAAACGACCCACCGTTCAAGTCGGTGATCCGTTCCAGGAAAAACTGTTGCTGGAGGCCTGTCTCGAACTCATGGCAAGCGATCTCTTAGTCGGTATTCAGGACATGGGAGCAGCCGGCTTGACGAGTTCCTCCTGCGAAATGGCGTCGCGCGCCGGTAACGGAATTGAATTGGATTTGACGAACGTCCCGCGCCGCGAGCCGGGCATGACGCCCTATGAGTTGATGTTGTCGGAATCGCAGGAGCGCATGTTGATGGTGGCAATGGCCGGAAAGGAAGAGGATTGCATCAAGATCTGCCGAAAGTGGGATCTCGATGTGGCGGTGGTCGGCAAGGTCACCGGTGACGGGATGTTACGTGTCATCGATCAAGGCCGGGTTGTGGCCGAGATTCCGGCGAAGGCCTTGGCTGACGAGGGGCCCCGGTACGAAAGGCCGTATTCACCTCCGGCCTATCAGGACATGCTCACGAACCTGAACTACGATGCGATTCCCGATGTGAAGGATGCGAATGCGGCGCTGCTCTCGCTGTTGGAGTCACCGACGATCGCGAGCAAACGCTGGGTCTATGAGCAATATGATCATATGGTGCGGACAAATACGATGGTCCGGCCGGGGTCCGATGCCGCGGTGATTCGTATCAAGGGTACGGATAAGGCTGTGGCGATGGCGATCGATTGCAACGGCCGCTATTGCCTGCTTCATCCTTATGAAGGTGCAAGGCTGGCGGTGGTGGAGGCGGCGCGAAATCTTGTTTGTTCCGGTGCGCTGCCGATTGGACTGACGGATTGTTTGAACTTCGGCAATCCGGAGCGGCCGGACATCATGTGGCAGTTCGTGCTGGCGATCGAGGGGTTGAGAGATGCGTGCGAACATTTCCAAATTCCCATCGTGAGCGGAAATGTCAGCTTTTATAACGAAACGAACGGCCTGTCCATCTATCCGACGCCCATGTTGGGGATGGTGGGTTTGATCGAACAGGCTGATAAGACCATGACGCAGTGGTTCAAAGACGAAGGGGACGTGATTCTCCTCCTGGGGAAGACGAGGGATGATTTAGGTGGGAGTGAATACCTGAAAATACTGCATCACCGTGAGCAGGGTTCCCCGCCATACGTGAATCTTGAAACGGAGAAGACTCTTCACGGTTTTGTGCTAAAAGTGATTGGTGAGGGAATTGTCCAATCTGCGCATGATTGTTCAGATGGTGGATTTGCTGTCGCGCTGGCCGAATGTTGTGTTTCTGGGCCGGGCGCGAGGCGGGGAGCTGTGGTAAAATTAACCCTTGATTCCTCACGTCGTGATGCGCTCTTGTTCGGGGAGAGTCAATCTCGCGTCATTCTGTCGGTCAAGCCTGGTTGGGCAGATTCGGTACTCGGCAGGGCCTCGGAGGCCGGCGTTCCCGCCGCAAAGATCGGAGTAGTAGGCGGCGATCGGCTGGTTATTGACGTGGACAAAGGCCAATGGGCCGACGGTTGCCGGGTCGATCTGCCTGTCGATCAGGTTTATGATAGATGGGCCTTCTCTATTGAGCGGACTCTTGATCAGGCGTGAAAACTAAAACGTCAGAAGAGAAGAGCGAGCTTATGAAAATCAGGCCGGCCGGAAAAGAACTGCCCCTCATTGAACCAGTCACATCTCACATATCACGTGCACATCCGGATAAGTTCCAAGAAGAATGTGCCGTGTTCGGCATCTTCGGCCACGAAGAAGCCGCCAATCTGACGTACCTTGGCCTCTACGCGCTTCAGCATCGTGGACAGGAAGCGTCCGGCATCGTCTCGGGGGATGGCGAACAATTTTTCGTGCAGAAGGGGATGGGGCTGGTTGCCGACATCTTCGACAAAGCGGTCCTGGAAAAGCTGCCGGGCCACATGGCGATCGGACATAACCGGTATTCAACGGCGGGCGGGAACGATCTTAAGAATGTCCAGCCGTTGATCGTCAACTTTGCGCTGGGGAACTTGGCCCTGGCACACAACGGAAACCTGATCAATGCGCAGGTGCTTCGCAATGAGTTGGAAGCGTACGGTGCGATCTTCCAATCGACGTCGGATAGTGAAGTCATCATTCACCTTATCGCCCATTCGCGGTCCGACACCCTGCTGTCCCGTGTGATTGATGCGCTCAGCCAGGTTCGAGGTGCATTCTCCGTTGTGTTGATGACGGATGACGGGTTGATCGCCGCGCGTGATCCTTATGGCTTGCGTCCGCTCTGTATCGGGAGATTTCGGAGCAGTTGGATCGTCGCCTCAGAAACCTGTGCATTCGATCTGCTCGATGCAGAGTATGTCCGAGAAGTCGAGCCGGGCGAATTGGTGGTACTCAACGACAACGGCTTGGAGAGCCATCATCCGTTTCAGCAATCCGATCCCGCCATGTGCGTCTTCGAGTACGTGTATTTCGCCAGACCGGACAGCCGGATCTTTGGAGCCAATGCGGTCTATCAGGTTCGCAAAGCCTTGGGGCGTCAGTTAGCGCAAGAGTCGTGGGTTCCTGCCGACATCGTGATCCCTGTTCCCGACTCAGGAGTCCCGGCTGCCTTGGGCTATGCCGAAGGCGGCGGGATTCGATTCGAAACGGGGTTGATCCGGAATCATTACGTCGGGCGGACGTTTATCGAACCGGAGCAATCGATCAGACATTTCGGCGTGAAAGTGAAGCTCAATGCGGTGCCGGAGGTCCTCGAAGGGAAACGCGTCGTGGTTGTCGACGATTCGCTCGTTCGGGGGACGACGAGCCGCAAAATCGTCAAGATGATCCGCAATGCGGGAGCCAAAGAAGTGCATATGAGGATCAGTTCTCCGCCGATCGTCTCACCTTGTTTCTATGGTGTCGATACACCCACGAAGAAAGAATTGATTGCGTCCAGTCATTCCGCCGAAGAAATCCGGAAGTACATCACAGCGGACAGTCTGGCCTACCTGAGCCTCGACGGGATGTTGAAGGCCGCTCCCGGCGCTCCGGATCAGTATTGCAATGCCTGTTTTACAGAACGTTATCCGATTTCCTTTACACGAGCTGAAGAAATTCAACTCGGTCTCTTCGAGCGCTCAAGTTAACCTGTTTCCACTCCCTTGGGTCATCGTCTGCTCGCAAGTAGCCAACTCCGGTACGGTAAAAACTGATTCGACACAGCTTCTCAATCGGTTGCACTTCGGCCAAAGCCCCTCGATTTTCCTGCGATCCTCCAGCTGAAACAGCGGAAAACATAAGTTCCGTGTTCGTCTCGCGGGCGTTGCTCCTGAAAAAATTTGCGTGGTAGGATACCTTTCACAAAGGGAAGATGTTGAGTTGTGACCATTGGCCGATTCCGTTAGTCAATGATCACGAGGCAATAGGCAGAAAATTGAATCAAGGAGGCCGCGATGAAACGGATCGTCCTGATATCGAGTGTCCTGATATTCACGGTCTTTGCTGCCCACCCGTTGTTTGCTGCGGGATTATTCAAGCTCGGTGAAAAGGCCCCGTCGTTTACGTTGAATGCGATTACCGGTGAGTCTGTTTCCCTCGATGCATACAAGGGGAAGGTGGTGGTTCTGGGGCTCTTCCACATTTGCGATCCTTGCATGATGCAGGGGACCAATCTCCAAAAGGTATTCGAAGCAACCCAGGGCAAGAACGTGGCCGTGATCGGCGTCAATTCAGCGGGGAATTCAAAAAGAGAGGTAGGAGAATTTCTCTCGGCGTTTCCCGTAACGGTCACGTATCCCTATCTTCTGGATCCTGGCAAAACGACCGATAAACTTTATGGCGGCGGGAAGTTCATCCCCAACGTCTATGTGATCGATGAAGAAGGAGTGATCCGCTGGCAACGTGTCGGGAACATGGATTTGGCGGGGTCGGATGTGATTGTGGCAGAAGTGGAAAAGTTGTTGGCGGGGGCAAGTAACAAAATGTAGCGGGTCCTGTCGCGAACCACCCTGTCCGGCTTCGCACCCCGCCCGGTGTGGGGCCCCGCTGCAGGCGGACAGGGTGGTTCGCGCCACCCGCAGTAGACTCGCTCCGCCGTGGAGCGCGAGAGGACGGGAGTATATGGATGAGATGGAAGAGGGGAAACAGAAGTTTTTGGAGGTGGTGAAGGGAATCGACGCGGTCGTAGAAGTGGTGATTCCCGTCACGCCGTCGAACAGCATGTTTTTGATTTCCCTCACTAAAGGGTCGAATCGAAAATTCATCACCGTTTCTGAGGACGACATTATCGATTTGCCGAACGAGGCAAGCATTCTCGCCAAAGTCACGAAGACCGTTAGAGAAGCAGTGGCAGCCCTCTAGAAAGAACTGATGCTCAAGGTTGGGATGGTTCTCGACGTCAGACTTAGCATGGAATTGGATGCCTGATGAAAAATCTCCTGCCCGGTGTCTGGCAATGGTCGGTGTTTTCCTCAGAGAAGCAGCTCGATTTCAACGGCCTGTTCTTGCACGTCGGAGAACACAGGATTCTGGTCGATCCTCCGCCCCTGACTGCGGAAGCCTCCACATTCATCCGGCGCCAGGGCCATGTGGATTACATCATCGTGACCAATCGAGACCATGCTCGGGAAGCGGCTGTCTGTCAGTCCGATTTTCGTTGCCAACTGTTTGTGCCGGAGGCCGATGTGGCGCAGATGGAACTGAAGGCGACGAAGACGTTCAAAGACGGAGAACTCCTGCCAGGCGGTATCTGGATCGTCAATCTTAACGGTCAAAAGTCTCCCGGTGAATCGGCTCTGTTTATTCAACAAGGCAAAGGGGTTTTCATCGTGGGGGATGCCTTGATAGGCAAGCCTGCCGGCTCGCTCAGCATGTTGCCCGCGGAGAAATATGCGGATGTGGGGCAGGCGAAGGAAGGCCTCCGGCGGCTGCTCAAGTATAATTTCGACGCCATCCTCGTCGGCGACGGGACGTCAATTCTGGCCGGGGCCAAACAGGTTGTCGAACGGGCATTAGCCTAGCGTTTCACCATGCCACTGAAAAACGGTTTGTCAGAAGAGCTAAATCGGCAAGGCAACGAGCACTTTTCGCGCGGCAATTACACGGACGCCTACACTTGTTATGCGAAAGCGTTGGAGTGCGATCGTATGACAGGTGATCAGCGGGCACTGGCCGCGACGTTGGGAAATCTGGGAAATATTTGTGCGGTTAGCGGACGGCGCGAGGTCGCGGAGGATTACTATCACGAAGTGCTGGAATTGCAGAAGATCCTGGGCGATGAAAAGGGAATCGGGACGACGTTGGCGAATTTGGGGAATTTGCGAGCTGACGCCGGTGAATGGGAACGTGCAAAGGCCTATTACTTGGAAGCGCTCGACTTAATGAGAAAGACTAAGGATGAACCGGCGAAGGCCGTGCTGTTTTCCGATTTGGGGTTGGTTGCCAGAGAAACCGGACAGTTCGAAGAAGCCATCACTTACTATGAGAAGTCCCTGGTTTTGATGCGGCGACAGGGTAACGATGCCGGTGCGGCGGATGCATGGCGCATGATGGGGCGGACCTTCCGGATGCAAGGACGGTTTGAGGACGCGATTGCCTGTTGTCAGACCAGTCAAGCCATTGCAGAGCGGTCTCGTGACGAGTTGAGGGCAGGCGGGGCTCGGTATGTGCTGGCCGATTGCTTTGAAGCGATGGGGCGGCTTGAAGAGGCAGCACACTTGTTGATGTGTGTGGTGGAGATGGATCGGAAGTATCAATTGCCGAAACTTGATGAGAATATGAAAAGGTTGAAGGCATTGCGGGAGAGGATTGCCTCTGCGTCGATCTCTGTCAAGCTTCAGGGGAGCTGAGATGAATGAAATAGCATCCCCGCATTGGGCTGAGGCGAGGAAGACGCTACGCCGGGTGTTCCCCGAACTCTATGAGTTGGAGCCTGGAGGTGCATTGGCTCTCGATCTTGGAAACGATGGTTGGATTCTTGAAATCAAACCCGAGGGCAAGCTGCTGTGCCAATACGGGGTGGATATGGAGGATGTGATGAGCCTAATGTCCGACGGGACACCGGAAGACCTCGGTACAGACGAGGTGGCCAAGCAGGCGAAGTACTTTATCCAGCCGGCGGTGTCGAAATTCCGGGCGCTGTTGCTTCAATCCGGCTTTTCCGAAGAGAGCGAAATGAACGAAGAGTATGTGGCGGCGACATTTGAGAGATCGGTTGATTTCACAAATCTTCCGAAGGTCATGGACTTAATGCGTTGGTGCTGCAGTCAGATAGGCGGGAAAGTATGAAGAAGGGTATCTCGACTTTCGATGAGTTTCGCGAGGCGCTGTCGGCGTATCGTTTGCCGCGTGTGATCCTTGCCGCATTGGAGTTGAAGCTCTTTACTGTCATTGGGAAACGGACATGGTACTTGCCCGATCTGGCTCGCGAGTTGAAAGTCAGCGAGCGAGGACTCTCTATCCTCTGCCGCAACCTGGCAATGGCAGGGTTGCTCCGGAAGAAAGGGGAGCAGTATCGCAATAGCCGACTGGCTTCAACGGCTTTAAATGCTGAGGATCCTGGCTATCGCGGGTTCTACTTGGATTTGATTACGAGCCATTGGAACGATTGGGCGAGACTGTCGGAATCAATTCGTACCGGCGAACCTCTCGACAAAGATGAGCCGGAAGAGCCGGACTATCGTCGCCGTTTCACGTGGGCGATGCATCATCGCACCGTAGAGACTGCACCGAAAATCGCGGCGCAATTCTCTATGAAAGGTGCCAAGACGTTTCTGGACCTCGGCGGAGGCCCGGGGACCTACGCCATGGCTTTCTTGGCGAGGAATCCCAAGCTGCAAGCGACGGTCTGTGATCGTCCGGATGCATTGGAAGTTGCCAGGGAGATTGCGGCGACACAGAGAGTCGGCACGAGGCTCTCCTATCTGCCGTTGGACTTTTTGAAGGATGATATTCCGGGACTGTTCGATGTCATTTGGTATTCGAATGTGCTGCACATCTACTCGCCGGAACAAAATCTCGCGATTTTTCGGCGTGCGAAGGCAGCCCTCGCTCCCGGAGGACGATTTATCATCCAAGATGCGTTTCTTCATGATCGTGAGGGGCTTTTCCCCGAAGAGGCGAGTTTGTTCGCCGTGTCGATGCTTCTGTTCACAGAGACGGGCAATACCTACTCCATAGCCGAGACGACGGCTTGGCTGAAACGATCGGGGTTCGGAACGATCACATTGCGGAGGGTGAAGAAGGGGACCGAGGATTGGGAGGGCGGGATTCTTGAAGGGGTGAACCCTGCAGGCAAGACCAAAAAACCCGCCCGCCAAAAATAATGGCCAGTAAGTTGAACACCGCACTGACTCCGCTGAAACCTAAAAGCACTCCCGTTCCGCTTTCCCCTCCGAGCACACTGGTTATGGTTGACAAGTCCAACGCCAATCCGATTGTTCCGTAGGCCACACAGGCCATGGCGGCCCACGTCCAGCCACGCCAAACTGCGCCGCTTAGGGCCAGAGGCAGGAGCACGAGAAAGGTCCCCCACATATACATTCCAGCCCTGGCTGGAACAGTCGGGAAGGTCAGGTGTATCGTGCCGAAGCCGATAGCACTCAATGCGCAGAGTATAAAAATGAGGGCCGCCCTGCTTCGCATTGGCGGGATCATACATCTGGCCGGACAGGCTGACAACGGGGCATATTCTGAATCTATGTGACGTTATGCGCCATTCAATTTTAGATCCCTCGCAAGAGTGTCTGTTGATCTACGATGGTCAATGTCGGCTTTGTGTGGCAGTCAAGGACCGATTCGAGCATCAGAAACCGAACAAAACCGGAACCTCCCTGCGCATGATCACGTATCAAAGCGACGAGGCAAAGCGAGTATTAGGACCATCCTATCGTCCTGGTCGACCGGAGGTTGCGTACCTCATCGGTCCCGGAGGGCAGATACGTGAAGGATTGGATGCCTTTTTGCCTCTGCTGTCGGGCTTGAAGGGCGGGACGTACTTGCAAAGGCTTATTTGGTTTCCGATCGTCAGCCCTCTGGCCCGAGCCGCGTATAATATTCTCGCCCGTTATCGTTACCGTCTCTTCGGCGCCGTCTCATCACAAAAGTAATCCGAGTAAGAAAAGCCCTTCGGCTGCTGATTTTCCAAGCCGATTCAGTTTCCACCGTACAATTCTGCTCTTGATGCGTCCCCCTCCTTTGAGGATTTCCCCCCACACTGGGGAATTTTCAGATTTAGTCGAGGTTGCGATATTGAGCCATGACGAAGGGGGCATTCATGGCACTGAAGGGGTGGTTGAATGAGTTAAGAGTGAACATGAGACGATCATGTGTCATTGCCTCTTGTGCGGGACTCTCGATTCTTGGACCCATGGCAGCGACTGCTTGGGCAGGCGATTCTTCGTGGGGGGATTCGTTCTACACTCAAAAGACGGTGGCCGCAGGTTTCGGATATCAGGATGCAGAGGCTTCAACGATCACGGTTAAGACCTACGATGCCGTCAGCGGGGATGTGCTGACGGACGACACGTACGAACTCGACATTAAAGACGGTGATTCTCTATCCGGCAAACCGCGAGCGAGAGTCTTTGCAGGGGGAGTCGGTATCGGCGCGGATGGTCTCTCTGAATTCATCTTGCGCGTTTACGATGCAGACAACGGCCGTTTTCTGTGGGAAGGTAGGCTTAACTTGATTGGCGGCGGCAATCCGGAAGTGGACACCTACCCGATCGTGGCTCACGTTCGACCTCGACTCATGGTCAGTAAAGTGGCTTCACGGATATATGCCGGCGGACAGCCGTACTTCGTGTTACGGGCCATGAATCCGGAGACGGGTCAAGTAATGTGGAGCGACGAATTTTCCGCTGATCCGACGAACGCCAGGAGTGAGACAGTCGGCAGAAGTATTATCGGGATGCAATCTACCGAACCACGCGATATTGATTTCAGGATCAAGATGCTGGATGCCGCCGGGCGGCAATTGCTGTGGGAAGATCGTGTGATGGCCGGTTTTGACGATGAAGCTTCGGCGTCGGAGCGATCGGATGCCGACGGTGCGTTGCCGCCGAGTGTTGCGAATCGGACCCAAGAGCGAAGCGATATCTGATCAATTGACGCCCGAGGTCTCTTTTTAGCCCTTCCTCGATTCCTCCTGTGCCTGTTCCAACCAACGCGTCTGGAATTGATCGTATGACATCGAGAATTGGGACAGGATCGCCTCAGGGAGAGGTTGTTTCTTTTTGAGACGGATTAGCAATTGTTGCACTTCATGCAAGCCGTAACGAGCGATTATGTAACCGACCGCCGAGTCGGACTCAAGATAGGCGATGTTTGCTGCGTCACTCGAAAGCCCGCCCCACGGCCCCTCTAACGCTCTCAACGGGATGGATGGAACCTGATGCAAAGCGAGCCGTTCGAGATCAGACCACGTATCGCCGGAAAGTCGCATCGC
This sequence comes from Petrachloros mirabilis, assembly GCF_975968855.1. Classification (NCBI taxonomy): domain Bacteria; kingdom Bacillati; phylum Cyanobacteriota; class Cyanophyceae; order Synechococcales; family Petrachlorosaceae; genus Petrachloros; species Petrachloros mirabilis. Next base: position 10,038 of record NZ_CDLUDY010000236.1, on the reverse strand, counting down.
CAAACCTTCATTAAGCCACGTTGGCAGTGCAACCCCGTCGATGCCTTGGAGGTCGTGGAGAAGCGCGTGAACGAATTCGTGCCTGAGCACCCGCTTTAGCCATCCGCGGTCCGTGAGGGCGCCTTGCGTCGGGACCTGGATGCGTCCCAGTACCGCGTCGAAGAGCCCGTCGGCCCAGGCGGGAGTTTCTGTCATTCCGTGAAACGTGCCATGGGAATGGAGAACAACGACGATCGGTTTGGATGGGAAATGGCCGAACTTCTGGCCGATCTCTCGATAAGCCTCCTCTAAGATATCCAGTACCACGGTCCACGTGTCGTGATCGGACTCGCCGTCGTATTTGACGGTAAAGTGTGTGCTGTTTTGACTGCGCAGTTGTCCTTCGGTCTGTTCTGTTCGCCGGACCTTTGCCGTAACCGTGCGGAGATAGGCTTGGGCTCCCGGGTCGTTGGGGGACCGTTCAATGGCATGATCGAGATGGATCGCGGCCTCACTCAATCTGTCCTGCTCCTGGAGAAGATCAGCCAGCGCCATATGGGGGAATGGCTCTTCAGGAACGAGAGAGATCAGACGTTCAAGAAATCCCGTTGTCATAGCTGGATCGCGCTGCTCCCAATAGGCGTGCGCGAGATTCATCATAATGACGGAATTCTTATCGTCCAGCGAGGCGGCCTTCTTGAAGGAAGTGATAGCGACCTTCGTTCCCTCACGCTTTTCCTGTTCGATGCCGAGATTATTCCACAGAACGGCCAAGTAGGGGCGAACGGCGGCGGCGGATTGCAGGTCCGATGGAAGATCGACGAGACGGCTTGCAGCTTCTTTAAGATGGCCTTTTTCCATTTCGTCTCGAATGGCGACCAGTGTGTCCTGGTATCGGCTCTTCGGGACGGCGGTACTGTCAATCAGACGCGATTGTTGCAGGTGAGGCGATCGTGTTCCTTCCCGAATCGGCTGGGGAACGACCGGTTTCGAAAAAGTTGATTCGTGGGCCTCAGGCGGTTGAGGAGGCGAGTAGGGAGACTTGAACCAAGCCCCGTAGACAACGAGTAATCCCAGGATCCCAGCGGCGGCGTACAGGATGTGTGAGATGTTTCGACGGTACATGACGGGAGCCCTCTCCTTGACGGCGATTCAGTCTAGCACTCCTACGTAGGGGCACAAAGAGTTCTCGGGAAATGTTCCAGATGAAGCGGGCCGCTAGCGATGAGGCGCTCGTTGTGGCAGAGGCGTTCCTGTGGTACCATCCGCCCCTGACATGTGGCGCTCTTCCGAGCCCGAACCCCTCGTACATTTCCGGCAATGGTTGGACCGTCTCGCACGTCCGATTGAATTTGCCAGCCGGGATGCGTTTGCCCATCTCCCGACCGTCAAGAATCTCGGTCCCTTCGTCTCCTCTCAGGTGATGCAAGCGCTGTCACATCGGGTGTATCCCAAAGCGGTTGAGGCCGCCTTGCTCAAGCTTCGAGCACTCTTTGTCGAAGATCAGCAGCAATCTTCAATCTCGGAACAGCAACGCAGGTTGCGTGAGGCAGCGGCTATTCTTGGAACACTCCGTGAAGCGGCGAATGACGAGGTTCGCGGTTGGGCGCAATCGGAACCCCTGGAGGCGGGAGCATCTCCGCCGAGTGCAACAGCGGCTCGTGAGTTGTGGGAACTCCCGATCCGTTTCGCCAAGGGAGTGGGACCGAAGCGCAGTATAATGTTGCAGCGATTAGGCATCGAAACGATGGAGGACGCCCTCTGGACCGTCCCATGGCGGTATGAAGACCGTTCAGTCATGACACCGATGGGCGAGCTTGTTCCAGGCATGGTGGCTTCGGTGTGTGGAATGGTCGTCAAGAATCAAGCCAAGAAAACAAGGAACCGTCGTTTAAGCGTGCTAGAAATCGGTTTGGAAGATCAGACGGGTCGGATGCAAGCGGTGTTCTTCAATCAACCCTACTTGGAGGCTGTGCTGGCTGTCGGAAATTCGGTGATGATGAGCGGGCGGGTGATCGCCGGCAGACAGGGCTGGATGGTGCCACGGATGGATGTGGCCCAGTATGAGGTGGTAGGTGAGGGGACCGAATTCACCCTGCATGTCGGCCGGATCGTTCCGATTTATCACGAAACGAGAGGGTGGAGTTCCCGCCAGATGCGGGTATTGACGAAGACATTGTTGGAAGACCATGTGGCTGACCTCCGTGATCTACTGCCGGTGCCGATGCGGGCTCGCCAGCGGCTGCTCCCTATACGGGAAGCACTGCAAGATGTTCATTTCCCGAAACCAGGATCGGATCTTCGTCTGTTTGAGCAGGGCAAAACGCCTGCCCATCGGCGTTTGGCATTTGAAGAACTCTTCCTTTTGCAAATTGCCTTAGCCGCCCGCCAGCAGTCCGTGCAACGTGAAAAGAAAACCATCCGGTTCAATCCAAGAACGCCTTTGTTGGAAAAATTGGGGCGGCTGCTGCCATTTGATTTGACGACCGCACAGGACCAGGTCATACGCGAAATCTTCCGCGACATGATTTCGCTGCGTCCGATGAACCGGCTGGTACAGGGTGACGTCGGCTCGGGAAAAACCGTCGTAGCGCTGCATGCCATTGTGATGGCCTGCGGATCCGGTTACCAGGCCGCGCTTATGGCGCCAACGGAAATATTGGCCGAACAGCACTATCGTAATTTGAAAGGGATGCTGGAGGGATTGGGATTAAAGGCGGCTTTGCTTCGTGGTGGAGAAAAGGCAACGGTCAAGAAGGCGCAGGCCGAGGGGTTGGCATCGGGTAAGATTCAGGTGGCTATCGGCACCCATGCGTTGATTCAAAAGGGCATCACGTTCAAGAACTTAGGACTGGCCGTTGTCGATGAGCAGCATAAGTTTGGTGTGTTACAGCGAAAAACGCTGATGGAGAAAGGGTACAGGCCGGACGTGCTCGTCTTGACGGCGACGCCGATTCCGCGGACCCTTGCCATGACCGTTTATGGCGATCTTGACGTCTCGATCATTCATTCGTTGCCTCCGGGAAGAAAGCCGGTTCGGACCTTCCTGTTCGGCGAGACTCAACGGCGGCGGGCATATCAGATCATCAAAGACGAGTTGCGGAGTAATCGGCAGGCCTATGTGGTCTATCCGTTGGTTGAAGAATCGGAGAAAAGCGATTTGCAGGCAGCAATCCAAGGAGCCGAATCTCTGCAGATCGGAGAGTTCAAGGAATTTCGAGTCGGATTGTTGCACGGGCGCATGAAACCGCCGGATAAGGAAGCAGTCATGGCCGACTTCAAAGCCGGCAAGATCGATCTGCTCGTGGCGACGACGGTAATCGAAGTCGGCGTCGATGTTCCGAATGCGACGATTATGATGATCGAGCATGCCGAGCGGTTCGGCTTAGCACAGTTGCATCAATTGCGCGGACGTGTAGGCCGGGCCGGGCATCAATCGTATTGCCTGCTGATGGCTCCGACTTTTGGACGATCGAAGCCCCGGTTGGGCAGACGGTCGGCGGGTAATGGCGAGGATGCGGTTTCGTTAGCAAAGGAACGGCTTGAGGCTTTGGTGCAGTCCAATGACGGCTTTGTGATGGCCGAAGAGGATCTGCGGATCAGGGGGCCAGGAGAGTTTTTTGGTTTTCGTCAATGGGGGATGCCGGAGTTTCGTGTGGCCAACCTCATCAGAGATGGTGAATTATTGCAGCAGGCCAGGCTGGAGGCCTTCTCAATCTTGAAACAAGATCCACTTCTGAGCATGCCCGTGCATCAAGGATTGAAAGGGGCGATGCTGAGGAAGTGGGAGAAGAAGTTGGAACTGGGTTCGGTCAGTTGAAGTTGGGATCGGCCTGGTCGGCCCCTGTACTCGCGGAACGCGGCACGCAGGATTTATCGTAATGTTACATTAAGGACGGTGCTCGTTCGACGCGCGCACGATGGGACCGAGCCAGGCCAATCCTTAGAATTGACAGATCTCCGGAGGGGGAGGGTTAGGGGAAAATGGGGCTGCTGCAGAGGCTTAAGCATGATTTGAAGACTGGGTTGGCAACGCTGAGGCTGGGAACAGCGCAGGCGGCGAATCGAGCTTTGGAAGAGACGGAACTCTTGCGCCTGCGTTTGGAAATTCGGAAGATTGATAAACAGTTGGGCGACCTCTATCGTGACGTGGGAGAGCGGGCAGTGAGTCTGCGAGAAGCCGGCGAGCCGATCGAGCGGGTATTGTATGACACGGAGATCAACCGGCTGGTAAATGACATCCATCAACTGAAGGATGCAAGCAAGAAAGTCGAAGGGGAAATGGGCGAGATTCGAAACGCAGAATGAGTACGAAGCGTCTCGCTGGCGTCGATATCGGCACCCTTACGTGCCGCCTTCTCATCGCTGAAGGTTCCGCTAATCATCCGCTCAAAGAACTCCATTCTGAGCGTTGTATCCTACGTTTGGGTGAAGGTGTCGATCAGACAAAGCGGTTGAGCGCGGCCGCAATGGATCGGGTGGTGAAGTGTTTGAAGAATTGGCGAGAGGTCATCGCCAGTTATCGCGTAGACATCTTCACGGCGGTTGCTACGAGTGCGGTGCGGGATGCCGGCAACCGACAAGAATTTCTCGATCGGGTGAAGCGTGAGACGGGGTTTGACGTGGAAATCATCATTGGGGAGGAAGAAGCTAGGCGGACCATGCTGGGCATTCGGTCTGGCTTACCGGCTGGCGTGAGTAATGTCCTTGCACTTGATATCGGAGGGGGGAGCACGGAGTTTATTTTCGATCGACCCCGACAAGCGCCGGTCGTGCGTTCGATCGATATCGGTGTGGTGCGGCTTTGCGAGCGCATCCTTCACGGTGATCCACCTACGGGCGAAGAGGTCAGGCAAGCGCGTGATTGGGTGGCACGAGAAACCAAGGTGGCAGTTTCCGAGATGGGTGAGTGCCATGCCGCAACGTTCGTTGGCACGGCAGGAACCATTACCTCGCTTGCAGCGATGGCGCAAAGGCTTCCTTCCTACGAGCCGGCCAGAATTCACAATTATGTGCTAACAGTTGAGATGATTAGGGAGTTGGAGCAGATGCTGTTGAGCCGCAAGAAAGCCGATCGGGTCGGCCTGCCGGGATTGGAAAAAGGCCGCGAAGAAGTCATCGCCGCCGGTGTAATCATCATCCGGACGATCATGGAGACGCTTGGTCAGGAGAGTGTCTTGGTCAGCGATTTGGGTTTGCGCGAAGGAGTCCTGATCAACCTCGTATCTCTATCCGACCGGGTTCAAGCTTAGGGCGGCTAGCAATCCTTCACCACGCTTGTTATCAAACACCGCTAAACAGAACTTGTTCGACCCGGAGCCTCCTCAATTGTTCATCGTAAGAGGATAGAATCGTTATCCTCCGTGCGGGGAGCGCGAGCAACAAGGGCAGCTGGTCGGCTCACCGCTGGCTGTACCACCGATACCCTTTGTTTTCTGAGAACGTCGGCTTTGGCGCTCCGCCGGGTTTTTCCAGCAACAACACTTTGAAGTCGATCAGGCCGAACCAGGCCGGGTCTGCCACATCGTGATAATGAGTGCCCTGCAGTTTGGGGAGCATGTCACCAAGCGTTTGTCTGAGTTCGTTTTCCGTATAGGCCCGGACGATGAAGGGCTTGTTGATAGCCTGGCAGAAGCGCTGAATCGTATAGGCTGCGCCGGTACAGAGGACTTTGGTGTCGGGCTTGATCGTGAGGAATTGAGGAAGCGAGAGGTATTGTTCCTGAAAGCCGAGCCATCGTACGGCTTGACGCAGATGGCTGTACTGCACCTCGTACTCAGTATGGCCGGGAAGTTTCACCGGCGCCGGCCAGCCCTCTTCGATGCCGAATTCCGTAAGGAACGCATGCCCTCCGGGCTTGAGCACGCGCCAGAGTTCCGCGACGAACCGGAACGGGCCAAGATTGAAAATCACCTCGTCAGGGAGATCGTTACCGATTGAAAGCCGGATTCGTCTGATCCAATCCAGGGCTTCTTGATGTTGGGCAGTTTCGCCGACGCCGGACAGGAGTTCCTGCTTGGCAAGCTTAGTCGGCGTCATGTCGGCCATGTTTTCGTTGTCGATGATGAGATCGACAGAGTTGTCCTTGAACGGCAACCACTCTCCGTTGCCTTGAGTGCCGCTTACGGGCCAGCCACCTGCTTTTGCACGGAAGACTTGCAGCTTCAAGAATGGCTTGGTGATGTCGAGCGAACAGTACTTGATGCTTTGCTTCTCGAAAGGCAGGAGCTCTTTACCAAGTTCGCGGGCCACATAGCCGAGGCCACCGCCGACTTCCACGATGACTTTTGGTTGCGGGTTGAACCACCCCAGGCGGCGGAGCTTCTGCATGAGCAGGCGCCCATAGGTGAGACCGTTCAGCGCCTCATTTGGTTCACGGAAAAGGTGGGACACGGTGGTTTCAATCAAATCGAAATGGCCGTCGTCATCACCGCTGTCCTTCAATTCATGGACGTGAAAGTCTTCAAGGTGTTCTTCCCCTTCGAAGCCCTCCTGTCCCGACCAGCCTTCTCGAATTTGCTGAAGCAATAGGTCCCATTTGGCCTTATGGCGATGACCGCCTGGGGGCTCTGTCCCGTAAAAACAGAGGGAGTAATTTGGAAGAGGCCAGCGTGCAAGATGCCATCGCCCAGGTTGGCCGTCCGGGCCACAGACTTTTTCTCCATATTTTGCCACCAGCGCGCCCACCGTAATGTGACCATTCATGGCCTTCAACATTTCAAGGCCGGTACGATTCAATCGGATGAGGGGAAGATTGTCGTCCAGTGGGGCGAACCACCATTCGTCCGCACTGTGTTGATAGGCGACGAGATCGGGGATGTGCCAGGCAAGGAGACTGAGGGCTTCCCCGGTCAGGCTACGCGGTTCGTGAAGGGCAACGGCCGGTTTCATGCTGCATGATTGTTGAGGTTGAGCGACGGAGAGTACACGACGAGCCGCGAGTCACGCAAGGCCTGTTCGACGGTTTTCAGAGCTGAGACGGGAGGGAGGTGGAAGGGTCGGTGACGATGATGGTGCCGCGCATGATGGGATGAACCCTGCAGATGTAAGGATAATGCCCTGGTTGGAGTCCCGGGAGTGTATACGAATTATTAGGCATCACAATGCCTGAATCGAACGCGCACGCTCCACCCTCGTTCAGGCACCCCATGTGGGTAATGGTATGTTCCGTCGGCGTCGGGTTGTCCCACCGGATTGGCGCTCCAGTGGAGACAGTAACGGACTTGGGGACGAAATAGGGCGATCCGCTGTCTATAATGATTGCAGTATAAGGGGCCGTTGCAGCCGTCGGCCATGCCGTCAACACCGCCCACGTGATCAATCCCATGATGACATGCAATTTAACGATCCTGTTCAGCATCAATTCCCTCTACTACCTCTGAGTCTTCTAATGCAAGAAGGATTCAACGTTCATGTTAAACATCATACCATATAGGATGCCGGAAGATTTGGTTCAGATCTCTTTCGAGCCCGACCCATCTGAAGCGCAAAGTCGGGATACAGTTGTAGCGGATATGCCGCGTAAGGCAAGGCTGTTTATATTGTAATCATCTCATTGTTCCGTTGTAGGAGATCGAGAGTTTTTAAATAACGTGGGGTCCTAGTCACTTGCCCGGGCCCTACGTTCAATTTCCGGCCGCTCCGAGAGTGTATTCGTAGGATTTTTCAGCAACCTCCAGACCCCTGTTGCAAGATCGGATCTGTTCGTGCTAGATGGAGGCCAAGTTCAGGCATCCGCCTGTTTGTGGATGGGAGAGGAGAAGATTGATGGCAAAGTCCAAGAAGCGGCCGGCGAAGAAGAGATCCTCGAAACCGAAGAAAAAAACAACGGCGAAAAAAGCGGTCAAGAGGCCTGCAGCAAAGAAGGCCGTCAAGAAGGCTGCCAAGAAACTCCAACCCAAAACAAAAACTTCACCCAAGAAGAAAAAAGAGGGTGTTTCGGCGACGGTGAAGCAGGCCGAGGACAAGCATTCTATCTCCGATGAAGTCCTAAAGGAGAAGTTGTCCAAGCCCGCGCCGGTCGTTATTCCGAAGGAACCCGACCTCGATGATGAGGAATTAGCCGAGGACGAACTCGGTCTCGACGAAGAAGGCGGGCTGGATGACGAGATCGATGAAGATGTAGAAGAAGATCTTGCTCTCGAAGCCGATGAGGAGGATGTCGATTACCTGGATAAATCTGAAAACTTGCTCGATGATGCCGACGATTATCGCCCCTGAATCTGCCGATCCCAAACCTACATCCCAGCCGCGTTCATCTTCTGATGGTGCCTTTCACGGGAGCTTCGATTTAGCTGGTTGTTGAGTGTTCCGTGCCTTCTTATGAGCCAAGCGTCATACGAGGAGAACAGGGTTCGTGAGTCACTTTCTGTTTATCGCGGCCGCGCTTCGTGAACGGACATCCGAAGAGAGTGCAGGGCTTCAATTGTCCCATCAGGTTTGGGGAATTTGCACATCGCTCATTCGTACCAACTTGCAGACCTATCTCGAGCCCACTTCGCGCGGATTGCTTTATGTCCTGAAAGTCGGGCTCTGTGCGGACTTCCAACTGCTGCCCCCCGTTCAAGAGTATGCTGAACTAGACGATTTTTTGAAAGACGAGTTGCGCGCAGAGGCTCGATTCGGATTTATGCGGATCGGGGATATCCGGCAATGGTCATGGTCTCCTCAGGCCAGCCACGCGTTGTTGATGCATGTGCTGAAGATCGGTGATCAGACGGAATTGACGAGGAGGCTTGCATTGGGGATGCACCGCCTGACGCAAGATGAGTACGATGAGATCATACAGGCCATTGCCGGAAGGGCCGCGAACGGTTAAATCCGGCTGCCGGTCATCAATTCGTACGCTTCGTCTATCGATTCCACTTCCTTTACATTGATGTTGAGCTGAAACCCGAGTTCAATCAGGTTCCACTGGGCCGTGTGAAGCTGGCCTTGGGGTACGAGCACTGTGTGGAAGCCTTCGCGCTTTGCCGCTCGGATCTTGTCGGGGATGCTGCCGACCCAGCCGATGTGTCCACCCGGTTCGATCGTGCCGGTCAAGGCTGTCCCTCGCTGCACACGTTCACCTTTGAACATCGCGATAAAACCGATGGCCATCGCAGCGCCTGCGCTCGGTCCGTCGCTTCCAGTCGGTTGGTAGGTCACGCCCTGAACCGACACGGTTCCGGAATGTTGAACCGAAGGGGTCCGCTCGACCGCGTAAGCGAATGCGTCTGACATAGATCCCAGATGTCCTTTCCCGTATCGAACCCCGCCGAGGATCACCTGGAGTTGAGCTGGATCGGGAGACGATTGCTTGTCCCACCGCATCAACATCACCTCATAGACGCCGAAGTTGTTGTAACCAACTGCGGCAAGTACCGGGAGCTCAATAATGTTATCAGCGGCCGGAGCATGGAAAGGTGTTGCGGTGATGATCAATGTAAGAAGAAAACATAATCGAAGATATGCCATAGGATACGTTCCCCAACAAGCGGATGGCTAAGAAGCGACCGAGTTATTCGTGCTCACGAAGAAAGTCTAACAAAGTTTTCCGCTCAGTAAACCGAACCGAGCGTTTCCCGCCTTGCCTCTGCGAGGCGCATCCCGTATAAGGGCCCTCATGGTGAAGACCAGATTGTATGTGGCATTCTTGGCAATCATCTTGTTTACGATTGCCTGGTTCTGGAATGGGATCGCATATGCGGGTTGCGTCGTCGAAGGTGATGCGAAAAATCTCCAAGGGCCGCTCAAGCTTCGTCTGAGCCCGGATTGCTCCGGGGCCGAGCGTGAGGCTCGTGCACTCGATGCACAGAAGTTGTTGGAGTCGATTCAGAATGGTCGTTCGATCGAGCTTGAGGGGGTCGTCATCAAAGGCGATCTTGATCTTGAGAAACTTCCCGTTAGTTTGAATCCTCCGTCAGTTGAAGGCGTGACAGTTGAACCAGGCCAAGACGTGCGGGTTGTCGCAAGTCCTCTCTCGGTGGTGAACTCAACGGTGCGAGGGAGTGTTAAGCATGGTTCGCAACGGGGGATGCTGATGTTTTTTGGTTCTGTGTCATTCGCCGGCACGACGTT
>NZ_CDLUDY010000235.1:0-9587 GCF_975968855.1 Petrachloros mirabilis | reverse complement strand
CAACGTGATCGTCTTGTATCCCTGCTTCCGCGCATATGCTTCGACACTGCTCTGTACCATCGGCTTGACAAAGGCAGGAAGCCGATCCAGCTTCTCCTTCGCATCGGGAGACCAGATAAACTCCGAGTCCGCCGTGCCGCCGTTGGCTGGTTTACCGCCCGAAGTGAGCCCCATCTCTGCCACCATCGCTGAAAAAGGACACCCGCTACTGGGCTTGTCACCGCTCTTGGCGGACGATAAAGCAGCCGTAGCCGGTTGTCCCCCTTGAATCTTCTCGTTCAAATACGCGGCCATCTGGCCCGATCCCGCGAGGGCTTCGTCCTTAAGTGTCCCGCGCGTCATTTCGAACGGTTCGGCCGCGTCGGTCCTGCCGCCGAGCTTCACGCCAAGCGAGCTGACCATCTGCGTTTCACCGGGATTCGTGACCATGGAAAACTTCGCCCCACAGGACGGGCAGCCGAAAAAAACCCCGAGCGAGCCTTCACCCGGCTTCTCGACCTTTTCGAAGTTCATGTAAGTTTCGCAGTTGAGGCACACGAATTTCATGGCAGCTCCTCTCAGGTGAGCGTCACAGTTGTTCGGCCAGAACTTTCTTATAATCGAGCAATGTTCTGATCCGGCCGACGATCTCCTGATATCGCTGGATCGTCGGATAGGTCTCGTCCAGCAAGGGTTCGCCCTTGTCGAACGTACGGGCCAGCTTTCGATCGAACGGAATACGGCCCAACAACGGAAGGTCGAGCGCTTCGCACATGGCTTCCGTGTTGCCTTCGAACAATTCATTCTGCTCGCCGCAGGACGGGCAGCGGTATTCACTCATGTTTTCGACAATCCCGAGCACCTTGATGCCCATGTCGCGGGCATAGGTCACGGACTTCTGTACGACGTCGGAAGCGACTTCTGAAGGAGTCGTCACGACAATCGCCCCGGCCAGATCAGGAATAAAGCCCGCAATGACAGGCGGTTTGTCGGCAGCCGCCCCCGGCGGCAGGTCGGCCAGAAGGTAATCCAGTTCGCCCCACGCGACATCGGCGAGAAACTCTCTTATCACGTTCATTTCCATCAAGCCCAGCCAAACCGGACTGACATCCATCGGGCCCTTCCAGCGGACCGGTGATGCAGCGCCGAGAAAGAAATCCATGGACGCGACCTTGATTCCCAAGGGACCGATCGGAGGGATGGCCCCCTCCGGGGTCATGGTCAAGGATTGCCCGTGGAGCCCCAGCATGCGGGGCACGCAGGGACCATTGAGGTCCACGTCCAGCAAGCCCACCCGAGCATTCTGCCTGGCTAACGCGAGCGCAAGATTGACAGTGGTCATACTCTTGCCGACCCCGCCCTTGCCGCTCATCACGACCAGTTTGTGCTTGATGCCGGCCATACGGGCCTGGACCTGCTTCATCTGTTCGGTGATTTGCTGAACGACCTTGGCATCGTCGGAATAGCGGAGTTTACCCAGAATCGTTTTGAGATCCTTTTCAGGAGGCACGGGCTGCACCTTCGGTTAGTGTTCGTGACGATGGGAAGCGATACGGTAACATAGGGATTTTGGGAGAGTCAAACCACCGAAAAGGCCTGAACGGCAACAGGGACAAAGGCATCCGCTGCTCTATTATATTGAATACTGAAACGTCGGTTTTGCCCCTATGGCCTGTGCCAGAACACCGCGCCGCTTCAACTCGTCTAAGATCCGCCTTGTTGCGTCATCGAAGTCCGCCGGGCCGGACAACACGATGTCAGCATTAGGCGGAGCTTCCTCCGGGGTTTTACTCATGTGAACCGAGATGACCGGAGTCGGATGGACTAAAGTCCGAATGGCTTGCGCCGCCTCAACATAATCCAAGCCGAACGGATTGGTCGTGGAGACGACGATCAAGCCTGTGTCGACGAGTAATCTGGCAACCTCCCCGTATCTCCGGGCCATTTCCGATGTTTGGCTTTTTTCCTTTTCAGAGAGATCCGCATCCAGGCCCCGCCGGAGATTCTCGCCGTCAAGCAAGTATGCATGGCGGCCGTCGGCCACCAATCTGGACTCGAGTTTCTTGGCCAAGAACGACTTCCCCGTGTGCCGCCCTCCGGTGATGAGCACGATTGCGGCCCGATGGCCGTACTGTTGCGCCCGTTCCTCGATACCCACCTCGCCCTTAACCCAGGCAAAATCCCGCCGCCTAGCCTCTTCTCGCAGAAACTCTTGGTCGTCGTGCACCAATTCAGTAACGATACCGCCTCCGGCAATGTCGTAGTCGTCGACGAGGACGAAGCGGCCCGTCACTTCGAACGATGCGGAGAGATCGAACGCAACTGGTGTTTTAGTCCGAAGGGTCAGTTCGGCGACTTGATTTCTGCCGACCGAAGTCCCGCCTTGTTGCTGATTCAGGTCCATCGTGTCGATGATTCGATGAATCGCAGCCACCTCGCAGTCTACTTCCTTGGTAGCGACGCGAAGCAGATACTTGCGGCCCTTTTCCAACGGACGACGGCCGAGCCAGAAGAGATTGGCGCGGAATGCTGTCGACACGAGCGGAAGATGTTCCTGATGCGTGGCGAGCTCACCGCGCTCGACGAAGATCTGCTCATCGAGTGTGACACCGATTGACTGACCCGCTTCAGCCCCCGTTGGTACGGGTTCAATGTTGAAGGCCTCGACCGATCGGATGTTGGCCCGCTTGTTTGAGGGTGAAAAGACGAGATGGTCCCCGATTTTCAACCGCCCCGCCGCAACGCGGCCCGCGATAATGCGGCGGGCGTCGAACTTGTACACATCCTGAACCGGAAACCGAAGCGGCTGCTCGGAGCGCGCCGTTTCTTTCTTGAAAAGACTGAGCGTGTCCAGCACGGTGGGGCCTTTGTACCACGGCATCGCTTTGCTACGATTCGCGATGTTGTCGCCCAGCTTGGCGCTGACCGGAATAATCCGCTCCGGCACAGCTCCGAAGTGTCCCAGGAATTCCCGATACTCCTTCTCGATTCCTTCGAACACATCCTGTCGATAGCCGACGAGATCCATCTTATTGACGATGACGGCGAACTGGCGCACGCCCAGGAGCGACAGAAGGTAACCGTGTTTCTTGGATTGCTCCTTGACACCCTCGAGCGCGTCGATCAACAGCAGTGCCGCCTCGGCCCTCGCCGCGCCGGATATCATGTTCTTGAGAAATTCCTTATGGCCCGGTGCGTCGATGATGATGTATTGCCTCCCCTTCCACATAAAGAACGTGCGGGCCGTATCGATCGTAATGCCCTGCTCTTGCTCTTCGAGAAACGCATCGAAGAGGAACGCGTACTCGAATTCCTTGCCTTGCTGGCGGCAGATTGCTTGAACCTTTTCGAGCTTGCCGTCTGGCAACGAGCCGGTGTCGGCGTACAGACGACCCAGGAGAGTGGACTTCCCGTGATCGACATGCCCGACGATCACGATGTTAAGATTCTCGGAAGGTTTTGTAGGGCCAGTGTTAGACGTCATCACATGTACCCATCTTTCCTGAGCAGTTCCATCCCTCGACCTTCATCCTGGGCGCGACCGGACCTCTCAGCAACTGTCGTGTGCCGAAGCTCATCGATGATGTCGTCAACCGATTTGGCGGTCGATTTAATCGGTGCTGTACAGGGCGCACACCCGAGACTGCGATACCGGGTCCCGTCTCCCTTGTCCAGATACAAATCGATGAACGGAATGTTTTCTAGCTTGATGTATTCCCAGATGTTGATCTCCGTCCAGTCCAGCAAAGGATGGATACGGATGTGCGTACCCGGGGGGAATGTCGTCTTGTACTGGTCCCACAGTTCCGGAGGCTGATCGCGGAAATCCCAATCGCCATGTTTGTCGCGCGGCGAGAAATACCGTTCTTTCGCCCTGGTGCCTTCCTCATCGGCCCGCACACCCAAGATAACCCCTGTATAGCCCTTGTGCTCGAGCAATTGTTTGAGGCCGTTGGTCTTCAACGCCGTGCAGCAGACCACGCGCCCCATCGTGTGATTCATACCGGCCGCCAACGCCTCCTTGTTCTGCCCGACGACCAGATTCAGATGCCACTCTCTGGCGAGACGATCGCGATACTCGATCATGGCCGGAATCTTGTAGCTGGTATCGACGTGCAGGAGCGGAAACGGTACGTGCCCGAAAAAAGCTTTCCGTGCCAGCCACAGAAGAACCGTCGAATCCTTTCCCATCGACCACAACATCGCGAGGTTGTCGAAGTGCTTGTAGGCTTCGCGCAGAATGTAAACGCTCTGGTCTTCAAGTTGGCGGAGATGTTTCACGTGATCGATCCTTCTCGTTCGTTCACTAGATGCGTCCGGCCGCACCGGACGCCACTGCTTCCTGACTCAACGATTCAAGTTTCCTGGCCGCGGTTCCCTCATCAATCGCCCGCCGTGCAAGGGGGACGCAAGCCGCGATCGATGATCCTTTGCCCGCCGCATACAGCAAGAGAGCCGCATTCAATACGACCCAATCCCGCGGTCCACCCTGGAGTTGATTGTGCAGGATCCGTTTCAGCAGGTCGGCTTCTTTTTCACGTTGATCGGGTGGAAACCCCGCCATTTCACGAGAGGTGCCCAGTGCCAGCCCGGCATCCTTCGGCGCAAGCGTCAGGGGTGAAATCCTTTCATCCCGCAACTCCAACACCTTGGTGACCATGGCGATCGATAGTTCCGGATCGCCTTCTACTCCACGTACAACCAGGGCGCGCGGGACACCGAGCATACGCAGGGCTTCAGCGGTCTTTTCAAAATAGGGTGGGTGGGAAAGGCCCACCACTTGCGACGCGGCACGAGCCGGATTCAAGAGCCGAGCAACGGGATGAAACACATTACGCACACCGAGTTCCTGTCTCATCTCGAGAAAACGGTAGAGCGGTGGATGGTATAAGGCGACGTCGAGATACCCAAATCCCTGCTTGGTCACGACATCCGCCACGTTCTTCGGCTCCAGATCAACCGGCACTCCCAAAGCTTTCAAGATTCCCGCGTTTCCGGGACGGCCAGGGATACCGTCGTAACCATGCATGAGGATCGACGCCCCTGCTGCCGCCGCAACAATGGCCGCCCCGGCGAGCGCGTGAAAGGTGTCCTGCTTTCCCGCATAAGAAGGCAGATCGACAACACCGAGCTCCCGGGGAATGTGCACAGGAGGAACGTAGGACCTGGCAGCCGCGGCGAACGAGGCCAGTTCGGTGACGGATTCCATCTTCAGGCGCATCGCCACCAAGAACGCACCTGCCTGAGCCGGCGTCGCCTCACCCTCGATCAGCGATTTCATGGCACGCTTGGCTTCATCCCATGTCAGATCCTTGGAACCCTTTGGGCCCTTGGCTATTTTCGCGATGAATTCTTGCATTGACATCAAGAGGCCTTATGTAATCCGCATTCGGTTTTCGCACTGCCTTGCCAGCGGCCAGACCGAGGATCTTCACCCGGCATGACCGGCTTCGTACAATGGGTGCAGCCAATACTGGGATAATTCCGGTCATGGAGTGGGTTGTACGGCACTTCATGAATCTTGATGTAGGTCCAGACATCGACCCACGTCCATTTGGCAAGTGGATTGATCTTCACCAACTGAAACTTGTCATCCCACTCGATCAGTTTCGTATGGGCTCTGGTCGGGGACTGATCCCGCCTGATTCCTGTAATCCAGGCGTCGAACCCTTTGAGCACGCGAGTGAGCGGTTCGACTTTCCGCAACTGACAGCATCGGTCCGGATTACTGGTCCATAACGCATCACCATACTGTTCGGCCTGGCGTTCAGGTGTGAGCAAAGACTTCACTGACAGGACTTGTGCCGACTGGAGCTTGTATCTCTCGATAATACGATCCCTTGTCGCATAGGTTTCCGGGAACAGAAAGTCTGTATCTAAATAGAATAGCGGGACCGTCGGATCGATCCGATGGACCATATCGACTAGGACGACGTCCTCCGCGCCGAAGCTACAGGCCAAGACGATCTTGTCTGCATAGCGTTCGATCGCCGCAGCCAAGACCTCTTGCGGCTGTTTCGTTTCAAACGAATCCCCCCAGGCTTGGATTTCTTGTTGGGACAGTCCCGTCATCTTCGTTCTTCTTTGGCAACAATCAAGCAGTCACGGGATGATTCCCAATTGCGCGCGTTGAACGAGCACTGTTTCCTTGTGCGCGTTCCGCAAGCAGGGGAACATCTCGCCACAGCGCTACTCCACTTTCTCAACGAGAATCCTGTAATGCGCCGCTTCCGGCTCCAGCGGTTCTTGCAGTAACAGGTGATGCCCGTCATTCTTCAAACTCATCGGCACATTCTTGATCGGCTCTCCTGCATCGAGCCACACTTCCAACTTCTCGCCGGCATCCATCATTTCCAGTTTGAGCTTCGTTTTGACGTAGTTTAGCGGGCAGGCTACCCCTCGCAGGTCATACACAGGCGCACCGGTTGGCACAGGCGCTGCAGATTTCGGTTCCGGCGCAACGACAGGTGCGGAAACCTTTTCTTCTTTCACCGCGGCCAGTTTGAGATCTTTTCCCATCAGATCGGTGGCTGCACGGCAGGCATCGACGAAACCTTTTGCGAAGGCCATCTTCTCCTTTGCCGATTCCGCCGTCGTCTCCTTCGGGCCGAGATCACCAACCTTCTTGCTCAATTCGCGATAGATTGACGGCACCACACCCTTCTGAGCGATCCGGCGATCGAACTCAATAAAAGTTTCGGAGTCGGTGGAGGGTTCGAGCCCTTCCGTAACCAATAGAGCCTTCGCCGCCGCGAGCACCGCCCGATAGGATTTGTTGACCGAGACCGAAAATTGATGGTTATCGGCCAAAAGTTTTGCCTGATAGAGCTCTTGGTCGGCCTCGAGAATACCGTTTTCGATCATTTCGAGGGCGCCGCCGGCGCATTCTCCAGGTCCGAGATCTTCCAACACGAACTCTTCTTCTCCCTCCCAGTCGTAGTAGAACGTCGGATCGTCGGTGTACGCGGGCGCAATCGTATAGGGGATGAGTTCATCTTTCAGGGCATTCTTTCCGACGCGATCGATAAAAACCGGCAACCCTTCGCCGTTCTTACGGTCTCGCCGGTAGACTTCGATCAGGTGCGTAATGGCGGCAGGGACCGCCTTGGCCGGCAACTTCACAGTCATCTGACCGATCTTTGCCGTGCCGTTCACCTTGCCGCCCAGGTGCAACTCGTACATCGGCACTGTATGCTCGCCGATCCGCTTCCCGACACCATGCAGCCCTATCGTCGCAATGTGATGCTGCGCGCAGGAGTTGTGGCAGCCGCTGATTTTGACGCTGACGTCCTTGAGATCCTCGGGTACGCGGCCGGCCGGGAACACATCCGCCAACGCCCTCGCAACTCCCTTTGAGGATGTGATCCCGAGACCGCACGTGTCCGTTCCCGGGCAGGCGATGATGTCCTCGACCAATTCAGCGCCCGGATCGGACAGTCCCTGTGATGCAAGGTTGGCATAGAGATCCGCAATCCGTGATTCCGGAATCCAGCGGATGATCATGTTCTGATTGATTGTCGTCCGTAAGTTGCCGTTAGAGTAGCGCTCAGCCAAATCGGCAATGTGGAGCATCTGCCCCGCTGTAAGATCCCCCATAAACAATTTGATGACGGCCGACACGTAACCGGCCTGTTTCTGCCGCACGACATTGGTCCGCTTCCACATGTCGAAAGGCGTTTCCTGAAGCGCACCGTTGCCGTTACCATTGCCCTGAACGGAAACTGATTTCGCCCCGTTCGACGTGGGCATGATCAAGGGAACCGGTTCGTCTTGATGGGTTAAAATCTTCAACGGGCCGTTCGATGGTCTGGCATGGCCCATCGCCACATAGGCTTCTTCCCACCGTCGTTTGAATTCGTCGAAGCCGAGCTTTTCAATCACGAATTTCATGCGGGCCTTGTTGCGGTTCTTACGGTTCCCCAATGTGTCGAACACCTTGATGACGGCTTCGATGCTTGGGATAAGTTCCTCCATCGGCGTGAATTCCCGCAAGACTTGGGCAATTCTGGGCGCCGACCCTAGGCCGCCTCCTGCCACCATTCGGAACCCGATTACCCCGTCTTCCCGTTTCACCGCGAGCAAGCCGATGTCGTGAATCGGCGTCAGGGCGCAGTCGTGCTTGCAGCCGGAGAACGCAATCTTGAATTTACGGGGCAAGCTCTGGTTGAGCGCATTACGCAACAGGTGATAGGCCACCGTTTTGGCATAGGGTGTAATGTCAAAAACCTCTCCCTGGCAAACGCCGGCGAGATGGCAAGCGGTGACGTTGCGGACGGTATTGGCACAGGCTTCCCTCGTTGTGAGTCCTACTTCGGCGAGGCCCCGCATCACGGTGGGCACATCCTTTAATTCGACGAAGTGCAGCTGGATATCCTGACGGGTCGTGACGTGCCCGACGCCTGTTCCGTACCGATCGGCCAATTCCGCGACACGCCGTAGCTGGTTGGCCGTGAGACCGCCGAAAGGAATCTTGATCCGAACCATCTGTACACCGGCTTGGCGCTGGCCGTAGATACCGTACTGCAGCCTAAAAGGCTTGAAGAGATCGTTGACGATCTCCCCGGAAAGCATTCGTAAGGCCTCCTTCTCAAAAGTGTCGATTTCTTCGAGAATGGCGGCAGGGATAGGTTCGGTACGAATGGCGACAGTGCTGGTCGTTGATTGGCTCATGGTGACCTCAAATGTGATACATGAGTGACCGTTGCTGATCGAGTTGACGCTGCTGCCCGGCTAATTCTTCGATGGTTATACCCTCAAGAACATGACGCTCTGCTGCGGAAACTCGATCCCAGATTCCAGCCAGCAAGACCTCGTTTTTTGACGGACGAGGAAGGGAACTGTGCCCGTTCGAGGTTGAGATCGAAAGAAACGGGCCGTCGAGCGCCTCAAGGATGTCCGCCACGGACAGCTCGGACGGATTCTTTGTCAAAACGTATCCGCCCTGAGCGCCCCTGAGACTGGATACTAGACCGGCTTTCTTCATCATGTGAAGAACCTGTTCGAGAAACCTTGCTGGAATCCCCTGTCTTTTGGCAATCGATTTTGCTTGAATGGGCAACGATCCTGGGTGCATGGCCAAGTCAACAGCTGCCATGATTCCATATGTAGATCGAAGAGATACCTTCATACTACAGTATTCCGGTCGGAATTAAGAGACAGTATTCATACCCTGCCCACGAGTTCCCTGTCAAGGCCATCCAAGCCCGCCGTTCCCATTTGCATTCTCTTCTATTTTTTTGGACGGAGGATGGTCGGACATCCGGACAGCGGGACAAAAGACCATTGATCGAAATGAGGAAAAAAACTTCCTGGTTTTTGATACAGAATTTCTTTCCGTCATGATGTCGAATGAACGAGCAAGGGAACATCTCGAAGTGAGAGCGCTATGTATGCAATGTGCGATCAGTTGTTTGTTGTCATGGATTGACGCCCGTGACGTCGTCCTTCGCCAGATTGCCGGTTATTTCTTCGTTGACATGATATCCGCTCTGGGCAATAATCCGACCCTCTTCTTCTGGTGAAATCTTCATGACGCTTTCTTCTTCGGTCTTCAGCATTCTTTTGCTCAGCGGCGATCCGGACATCCAAACACAGTTCAAACAAGTCTT
>NZ_CDLUDY010000234.1:0-6352 GCF_975968855.1 Petrachloros mirabilis | reverse complement strand
GCGAATCTGCTCTGCAACTCAGCATAGGTCTGCGTCACCGGGAATTGCGGATACTCCTTCGGCAGGTGGTCCGGTGGCCGAAAGAAGAAGCCTGCATCCGCCTCTCCCAGCATAGCCGTGTCGTTGTACGCGTCGCCGGCTGCCATGGTGAAGAAATTCAGCGACTTGAAAGCGGCAACGGAGTGTTTTTTCTGGTTCTGCATCCGCATGTGATGCGCCAGGATCTTACCCGATTGATCGATATCCAGCTGATTGCAGAAGAGTGTGGGAAATCCGAGTTGGCGCATCAAGGGCAGGGCAAACTGATAGAACGTGTCGGAAAGAATGATCACCTGGCAGCGTTCCCGCAGCCAGCGCACAAATTCCGGCGCGCCGTCCAAGGGTCCCATTTTGTCGATCACGTCTTGTATGTCCGCGATCGTGAGTTTGTGTTCGTCGAGGATAGACAGTCGTTGTTTCATCAGCGCGTCATAATCCGGCATCTCACGGGTTGTGATCTTCAGTTTTTCGATGCCGGTCTTCAACGCGACGTTGATCCAAATCTCCGGAACCAGTACACCTTCGAGATCCAAGCACACCAGAACGGGTTTGTTCATACTTTCTCCTTGTCGTTAGGAAGGCATGTGCTCGCACCAGCCTGTCGGCCTTTGCCTCTAGCCCTTCGCCTTTTGCCTCGAGGCAAATTCCTGGCTGAGAAACCGCCACATCTTGTCGAGCATCTCGTCAATCAGGCTCGAGCCCTTCCAGGTCTGTGAAGATTCTGTCCGGTGCTGTTCCGCCCAATCGATCGCCAGCGGGAGTGGGATCAGACGAGGGGATGAGCCCGTCAAGCTGCCCCAGACGAGCCCTAGCACGGTGCCGATCCTTACCGGAACAGGAAGAGGATGCACCGGATTTTCCGCAATATTCTCGCAAAGCTCAGCCGGGGAGGTCACCAGGAGTTCACGGCAAGCTGCCGGCCTGGCTTCGTAAATCGAGCAGAGTTCGTTTTCGAGGAACGGACAGGGCATCCGCAACGCGTAATAAGCCCGGTTGATCGGGTCGAGTTGTTCATCCGACAGCGGCGAGGTTGACTTGGCGATCTCTTCAAGTTGCTCAAGCAGACCCTGCTGTTTGAGGGCGATCTTTGCCTCTGAGAGGCGGTGCATAATCCGCTCTCCCCTATCGGTCGGAAGTTGCTCGACATAGTCCCGCAATGAAAACGCTTCCGGCGGCGACAGCGGCACCATCATACGGCAGCAGGCGGCGCACCCCATGCTGCAGGAGATCGAACGGCCCTGTTCTACGGCTCGGCGTTCTTCGAGCTGCATGGCTTCTTCCCCGAGACGGCGTGTGACGGGCACGATCGCCGTGATCGGCACGAAGCCTGTCGGGACGTCGAGCGCGGTAGTCAAGCGCCCGGCCGGTGTGTTGAGAGCGATTTCAAATCGTTCGACAGTGCCCATTGCCATTGCCTTTTGCCCCTGGCCCCACGCCGATGCTCGAAGAGCATCATAGTGAAGCCTCGATGAAGGGGTCAACCGGTGTCGTCGTTGAACAGAGCACGCCTTGCGCCTTTTTCAATAGATCCGCATAATCGCATCGGAGGGTATCTTATGGCGCTATCCGGCCACGTGGTGGGACTCCTGAAGGAATACATGCATGACCTGGTTGCGCAAGCGGAGCAGGAAGCGAGAGCCCATGAATCCTTCGGGTTTGCCGCTGCTCCCTATCGGTCGGACGAGGCGATCTCAGATCTCCTCGCGATTCTGGACGATCGAATCGAATCCGAGGGGCTGCAGGTTGGCCTGCCGGAGAACTTCCTTCATGACATGTGGGCCCTCTGTAATGAGGCACGTGCAGAGGTGGCGGAAAAGGTCTGGTTGGCCGGCAACAGCCAGGAGAAACCGCCTTCCAAAGCGATGGTCCGTAAATTGACTTACCGGGCCCTCATCGACTTTCTCGAATCGAGGAATAGATGAACAGATTTTTGAGTAGCCAAGGGGGTTTTCTTACCCTCGCTGCCGCCGGGGTGCTGTTGTCGGCCTTTGGGATGACGGCGAAACCGGACATGATCGAGCAAGGGAGCCGGTCTTCGGATAAAGCTATCGATCTGGTACCGGTCGTCACGCAGGGGCTACAGTCTCCTCTTTTTCTTACCCATGCAGGAAACGGATCGGGACAACTCTTTGTGGTCGAGCAACCGGGGACGATTCGACTCATCGACCGAGGCGTATTAATAGAGAAGCCCTTCCTGGAGCTGCGCGATCGCGTGTCGGCAAGGGGTGAGCAGGGGCTGTTGGGGTTGGCGTTCCACCCTGGCCATCGACGCAACGGCCGTCTGTTCGTCAATTACACTCGAAAGAGTGACGGTGCAACGGTCGTGTCGGAGTTTACCCGCCGGAATCAAGAGCATCAGGTTGCGGCATCGACGGAACGAATCCTCATGGTCGTACCTCAGCCCTATTCCAACCACAATGGAGGGATGGTCGCGTTCGGACCTGATGGTCATCTGTATATCGGATTAGGTGATGGGGGTTCAGGTGGTGACCCTCAGAATCGCGCGCAGAATTCAGATGAATTGCTGGGGAAGATCCTTCGGATCGACGTTGATCGTGGCCGTCCCTACGCGACCCCGGATGACAATCCCTTTTCGGGAGGTGGAGGGAGCCCTGAGATCTTTGCGCTCGGTTTTAGAAATCCGTGGCGGTTCTCATTCGATCGGGAAACCGGAATGCTGTGGTTGGCCGACGTCGGCCAGAATAAATGGGAAGAGGTGGATCTCGTCACCGCCGGAGGCAATTACGGATGGCGGGTCATGGAGGGGACCCATTGTTACGATCCCGACCGTGACTGCAATTCTGATGGGCTCACGTTTCCCATTGCCGAGTATGGGCATGAACAGGGACGTTGTTCGATCACAGGCGGGTACGTGTATCGAGGGCGGTTGATTCCATCGCTCCGGGGCACCTATCTCTTTGGCGACTACTGTAGCGGGGAGATTTTTGCCGTAACTGCCGGCGCTGATCACAAAAAAACGTCCGCCGTACGGATTCTTATGCGAACAGGGTTCCGGATCTCTTCCTTTGGTGAAGATGAAGCCGGAGAACTGTACCTCGTCGATCACAACGGAGGGGTACACCGGTTGGCCTCGACCCAGCTGAATCCGAAGGATCAATAGCCGGATCGCACGTTGTTCTGGTCACATCCATTTCAATTAATGGAGGAACGAACTTGAAGAAACGGCGATATTGGCTCATGAAATCTGAACCGAGCGCATTTTCTATCGAGGATCTGGCCCGCTCGCCGAAGCAGACGACGTCCTGGGACGGTGTACGGAATTATCAAGCCAGGAATTTCATGCGCGAGATGGCCATAGGCGACCGGATTCTCTTTTACCATAGCAATGCCGACCCGCCTGCTGTGGTTGGCATCGCTGAGGTCTGCAGAACCGCCTATCCGGATGGGACACAGTTTGATCGCCGCAACAAACACTATGATCCGGCCAGTTCGCCGTCGTCACCTCGTTGGGCCATGGTTGATATCAAGTACAAATCGGCATTCTCGACCGGCCTTTCGCTCGACCGATTGAGAAAGGAACCGAAGTTAAAGGGAATGGTTTTACTCCGGAAGGGGTCGAGATTGTCCGTTCAGCCGGTTACTGACGAGGAATGGAAGACCATTTTGAAATTAGCCGGATCGGCGGCGTAGAGCTTACGTTAGTACTCAAAAAGGTGAGGCTTGCGGGCTGAAGTTAGGTTTTTGCCTTTCCGTTATCCAGATGACGGTGTTGCCAGTCGAGCCAGGCATGTCCCAACTCGTGGGCAAGGATGTAACGGCGTCTCGTCACCGGCAGACGCTTTCTCACGTAAATGGTTTTGGTGGAGTCGTCCCAGATGCCATCGGCATTCGGATCTCGCCGATCCATCTCAGAGTCGGATAACTGCCGAACCGAGATCCGATAGCCGAAGGGAAGCACGACTTGAGCAGGGATTCGCAACATCGTTCACGCTCCATTGGCTATCAGACTACCACAAAAAGTTTCCGGAAAGAACTCAAGAAACACTAGATAAATCAATGTGTTATGGTCTCCATCCTGCTTGTGAATAAGAGTCATTTATAGGGTCTGTCTCTTCAGTTTTCCCGTGGTTTGATGTGAGACATGAGGGTAGTTTCTCCCAGTTGTGCCACTAGGAGGAACGAAGTAATTCCATGGTTGCCGATGAGGAACTGATCTGAACAGGGAGGTTTATAGAGTAAATATTCCTAAGCGGGGCGCATAGGGCTGCCCACAGGAGGACCAGGAAGATACTAGTGGTCAGTAACCCAACGATTAAGCGCCATGCCCACTACCCACCAGACCGCAATAGCCCAATAGGCAAAAAAGAATGACACCCATGGCGAAACTTCTCCCATTGCTACCTCTCAAGGATGCGCCTTCAGATTTTCTATCATTATTTCTTGCGCGAGCCGTGGGTTCTTAAAGCTGTCCCCCTTCACTTCTGTGTGTGCGCCCCCGGAACTCGTAGTGCCCTAAACGTGTTCCTATGCTACGGCGTCGTCTACGGTTAATTCTCCAATAGACTCCCCATTGTTCCAATCCACAGAAAAGGGGGTGTGCGTCTGCATTATTCCCCTCTTCAGAGGAATAGTCGGCTCGTGGTATCAGCGGAGGACCCGCGCTTCTCGGACGGTTATCGAGTGAGGCCCCCTGTTAAGCAGGCGCCTTCACAGTCCGAGTTGTCTCAAGAGCGCACCGCCAAAATTAATCGCGCTTCGTTCGTTCCCCAAGTCCGGCCGTAACTCCCTGCCTGATTCTGCTCCCCCTCTTTTTTAGGTTCCCGATGACACTTCAGAGGAGTAGGCAATCGGCCGATTCCATTATAGCGTTGGTCATAACAATGACTGACTTCAAATTCTCCAGCATACAGAACCGCAGGAGGCAAATATGAAGGGCCACATAATTCAGTGGGGAAGAGTTGCCATGATTTGTATTATGGCAGGGTTATTTGCTGCATGTTCAAGCGGCGGCTCTGGTGCTAATGAAACAACGACCACTGCCAACCCACCGGCGACGACAACCACCGCAAACAACGATCAAGATGGTGATGGCATTTTGGACGCGGACGATCTCTGCCCGACAGTGTCGGGGCCGTCTTTTAACGGCGGCTGTCCGGTCAGTTCGAGCGATGCCGATGGCGATGGGACACCAGATACGGTGGATCAATGTCCTCTGACAGCTGGGCTGTCGACGAATGGCGGCTGTCCTCTGGGCGTGAATGACTCGGATGGGGATGGGATTCCGGATACGACGGATAATTGCGTTCTTCAGCCGGGACCCTCTAGCACACAGGGCTGTCCGGTCAGTCCGACCGATAGCGATGGGGATGGCACGCCGGACTCTGAGGATAAGTGTCTCCTGGTCCCCGGCGCTCTCTCTAATGAAGGCTGTCCCGTCAGCAACACCGATGCAGACGGCGATGGCGTACCGGATACGACGGATGCATGTCCGTATGTCGCTGCGCCGGGAACCGCCAATGGATGCCCCGTGGCCGATACAGATGGAGACGGAGTGTCCGATGATGATGATGCTTGCGACACAGTGCCGGGACCGGCCACTAATCAAGGCTGCCCGGTACCGACCACCGATACAGACGGTGATGGAGTACCCGACTCAAGTGATCAATGTCCGACTCAAGTTGGACCACCGAGCAACTACGGTTGTCCGTCCGGTAGCCAACAGTATCGGACGCCGAACGATACAACAGTGACGCTGACGACTGATCAGTGGGGCAACACCACGTTTGTCATCACCGTCGGCTCGACAACATACACCGGCACCTACACAACCCTGAAGTCCGGGTTTGATGAGCTGTACTGCACAGGGACTCCAGCCTGTCGTGGCTATGCCATCAAAATTGCGGACAATGTGATCGCGTTCTGGTGGACTGATCTCAATGATCCGCTGCACGCGATCTCCCTTCCGACGGTCGCGATCGTGCAGGGGACGTGTCCGATCCAGGGGGCAAACTACAATTTCGTCCGGCTACCCTCGGACATGCAGAAGCAACTTGGCTGGGTCCCAGGGGACAACGGATCTGGACGAGACGACATGACAGTAAGTGGCACCAACATCGCATTCAACATGCGGTACGTCACCTTTGTGCCGAGTTTCAATGGTCCCTGGCTGGAGGACAAGTATTCGTGCACAAACGGGATCGTTTATTCCGAAGCTGGGGTGAGCATCAGCAACTCCTCGAGCGGATTGCAGGTGAGAGACGATGGAGCCGGCAACGGCGGCTCCTTGGGCCTCTTGCGGCCTGACGAGAGCTTAGCTCCCGCCAGCAGTCCAGAGTTTTTGCAATCACGTTTG
>NZ_CDLUDY010000233.1:0-11026 GCF_975968855.1 Petrachloros mirabilis | reverse complement strand
CTTCGCCTGTTCGATGTCACGTGCAATTTGAGCCGATAGTTCATCCGGCGATGCGAATGTGTGATCGCCTCGCAACCGCTCGAAGAATTGAACAAAAAGATCCCGCCCGTACAGATCACGCTCCTGATCTAACAGATTGACCTCAATCAACCGTTCACCGGCGCCGAAGGTCGGTCTCGTTCCAATATAGACAATCGCATCATACCGAATCTCCTCACAGGTCGCTCTCGCCGCATAAACTCCATCCGCAGGAATCACACGATCCGGCGGGATCGGAATATTCGCCGTTGGCCAGCCAAGCGATTGCCCTTGCTGTCTTCCCTGAACAACGGTTCCACGAATGCCGTAGGGACGACCTAGCAGCGCTGCAGCCTCCCGCACCCTCCCGGATTGAATGAGATTCCTGATGCGCGTCGAACTGACCACTTCTCCGTTAAACAACACCGGTTGAAACGGATGCACCGTAAACCCGTACACTTTCCCGAAATCCTCAAGATCCTGAATTCTTCCTGTGCGGCCCTTTCCAAAGGCGAAATGTTGGCCGACGAAAATATCTTTGACCTTCAACGAGCGATACAAGATGTCCTCTACAAACTCCTGGGGACTCATAGCTGCCAAGGACTCGGTAAACTCAAGGAAGATGACATCGTCAATCCCGGCAGCCTCAAAGCGTGCCAGCTTGTCCTCCTGACTCGTCAGAAACCGCAAATCAACGTGTGGTGCCAACACTTTAACAGGATGTGGATCAAAGGTGAGCACAATCGCCGTCCCATTCGACGATCGAGCAGCTTTGACGACCGTCTCAAGTAACGCTTGATGGCCCAGATGGTGTCCATCAAAGTTGCCGATTGTGGCGACTGGATAGGGTCGGGGGCGGACGGCGGAGAGCCCCCGCGTCACGGTGAATTTCATCGTCAGTGGAGAAGACGCGCGGCGTCTTTGGCAAAGTAGGTCAGGATAAGATCGGCGCCGGCTCTTTTGATAGCCAAGAGAGATTCCAGCACCGCGCGCGATTCATCAAGCCAACCGGCCTTCCCGGCGGCTTTGATCATGCTGTACTCACCACTCACCTGATAGGCAGCGATTGGCAACAAGGTCCGACGTCGAGCCGCCGCAATGATATCGAGGTAGGGTAAGGCCGGTTTCACCATCACAATATCGGCGCCTTCGTTGACATCGAGCGCAATCTCGCGGAGAGCTTCACGCCCATTGGCCGGATCCATTTGATAGGACTGTCGATCTCCGAACTGAGGGGCCGATCCGGCTGCATCGCGAAACGGGGCATAGAAACAGGAGGCAAACTTGGCCGAGTAGGCCATGATCGGCAATTCCTGATATCCGGCCCGATCGAGCTCCTGTCGAATCGCTGCCACTCTTCCGTCCATCATGTCCGAAGGAGCGACCATATCGGCACCGGCTTCCGCATGGGTCCGGGCCATCGCCCGTAAGCATTCCAGTGTCTCGTCGTTCAGGATTCGACCGTCCTTTACGATCCCGCAATGGCCGTGGTTGGTGTATTCGTCGATGCAGACATCCGTGATAACCATGAGAGCTGGCACCTTGTCCTTCACAGCACGAATAGCGCGTTGTACGATCCCATCGGGATCGAATCCCGAACTACCTCTCTCATCCTTCTGATCCGGAATCCCAAATAAGATGATGGCAGGAATTCCGAGGCTCGCCACTTCCCCCGCTTCCTTCACAAGCAGATCAATCGATAACCGATATTGGCCGGGCATCGTGTCGATCGCATCTCGGCGATCTCTCCCTTCAGCGACAAAAATCGGGTAAATCAGATCGGAAGGCGAAAGCGCTGTTTCGCGGATCATTCGACGAAACGCTTCCTTCTCTCTTAATCGCCGCAACCGTTGAATCGGGAAGGCCATACTGCCTACTTTCTCGGCAAATTCGTTAAGAATACGACAAGATCACGGACCGAAATCATCCCCACCAGCTTCCCCTCTCGCGTCACTCCCAGATGCCGCAGGTGCGTTTGTGCCATCAGATCGTTCGCATCCAGGAGAGTCTTGCTTTCCTCGATTGTCATAATGGGAGCTGACATGATTTGTTCGACCGTCGTCTTGTGCGTATCGGCTCCCGCCGCAACAACTCGCCGAACCATATCGGTGTCCGTCAGAATACCGATGATATCTTTGCCGTTCGTCACGAACAGACTTCCGATGCCGCGATCCCGCATAATCCGCCCTGCGGTTTGGGCATCTGTATCCCGCTCCACAGTCACAAGTTTTTCTTTTGGTACCATGAAAGATTTCACCGGAACCATGAACTACCTCCCTGTTGCTGATCTCGTTAATTCCTACGACACATTCACTGCTCATTGCGCCGTTGCTGCAACCCTTGCGTCCTTTCCGTAATATCTGACGATGGCCTTTGTCAATGCCGGTACAGTGTTCTCTTCAGCCACTATGGCCACCGGCAACCCGTAGTCGGTCGCCGTTTTCGCCGTAATAGGGCCGATACAGGCGACGGCTGACTTTGCTGCCAAGCGACGCGCCACCTCTGCGCCTCCGACCATCTCGACAAAATTCCTTACCGTAGAAGAACTGGTGAATGTCACGACATCCACCCTCCCGTTGTCAATTTCCTCCCGAAGGCGATTCAAATCGGAAGCCGGTGCGACCGTGCGATAGACGGGAATCACGTCCACCTTTGCCCCCATCCCGCGCAACTGGTCCGGCAGAATCTCCCGTGCAACTTCGGCCCTTGGGATCAGAACTCTCATTCCGCGCAGATCACATGAAGCGAAAGAGGCCAGCAATCCTTCGGCTTGATACTCTGATGGAACGAGATCTGGACGGATACCATACTTGGCCAATTCAGCCGCCGTGCGAGGCCCGATCGCACAAATCTGCAGTTTGGCCAGAGCACGTGTGTCCTTCTTCGCGACCTGGAGTCGATCCATGAAGGGCGTAACTCCGTTCACACTGGTAAAAATGAGCCAAGAATACTGCTCAATTTCGGCAATCGCCTCGTCAATAAGTTTCCAGTCTTCGGGCGGCACAATTCGAATCGTCGGCACCTCAATCGGATCCGCACCGTAGGCTGCCAGGATCTGAGAGAATTCCCTCGCTTGCGCCTGAGCCCTGGTTAGAACAATCCGTTTCCCGAAGAGCGGCCGTCGCTCAAACCAATTCAACTGTTCCCTCAACTTCACCACCTCTCCAACCACGATAACCGTCGGCGGCTCCAGCTGAGCCTGCCCGGCCTTCATGACGATATCGGAGAGCGTCCCAACTACTGTTCGTTGCTCTGCCTTGGTTCCCCAGCGGACTGCTGCAACCGGAGTTTCAGCGGGCCTTCCTTCCTTCAGCAACCGTTCCACGATCGCAGGAAGCGTTTTCATCCCCATCATAAAGACCAATGTGCCGGACGTAATGGCAAGTTTCGGCCAATCGATGACCGTTGCCCCTTTACCAGGATCTTCATGGCCGGTGACGATCGTCACGCTTGACGCCAATGTGCGATGCGTTACGGGTATTCCCGCATAGGCGGGAACCGCAACAGCAGCAGTGACACCGGGCACTACTTCAAATGGAACACCGGCTGAAGCAACCGCCTCCGCCTCTTCTCCTCCGCGGCCAAAAACGAACGGATCTCCTCCCTTTAACCGAACCACCACCTGCCCGTCCCTGGCCCGATCAATAAGTAATCGATTGATCTCTGCCTGATCCTGATATTGTCCGCGGCCCCGCCGACCGACATAGATCCGCTCCGCTAGTTCCGGCGCATAGCTCAACAAAGCCGGATTCGCCAGGTAATCGTAGAGAACGACATCGGCTTGCTGAAGGCATTCCTTCCCTTTCACCGTCAGGAGGCCCGGATCCCCGGGTCCGGCGCCGACCAAGTAAACTTTGCCTCTTTGCTTCATGCTCATGGCGCTGTCCCATAGATCGCCTGCAGAATCTTGTCGGCTCCGCGAGAAAGCAATCGTTCCGCCAGTTGAACGCCGAGAGTTTCCGGATCCTTCGCCGATCCACAAACCATATCGCGGATAATTTCCTTACCATCGACGCTCGCAACCACACCTTCAAGCCTGACGTCCGCACCTGCCAAGGTTGCATGGGCAGCAATCGGAACTTGGCAGCCCCCTTGCAGCCGATGGAGCAGGGCACGCTCGGCCGTTACCAGCGTTCGCGTTTGGCTGTGTTCCAGTCCGCCAAGGAGAGAACGAACAAATGAATCGTCGCTTCGTCCTTCGATCCCCAGTGCTCCCTGTCCGATCGCGGGCAGGCTGATCGCCGGATCGAGGTATTCCGTAATCTCCTGTTCCCATCCCAACCGACGAAGTCCGGCCGCAGCAAGGACGATCGCATCGAATTGTCCCTCCCGCAGTTTCTTCAACCTGGTATCAAGATTTCCCCGCAACATGCCGACAACCAGATCGGGCCTGGCTTGCAGTAATTGCGCTTGCCGGCGAAGACTGCTGGTCCCAATCTTTGCACCCTGAGGAAGATCCATGAATCGCTTACCGTCCCGACTTATCAACGCATCCCGAGGGTCTTCCCGAAACGGAATACACAGTAACTCCAACCCATTCGGTAATGCCGTTGGAACATCCTTCATACTATGCACGGCCAGATCGATGTCCCCGGAGAGCAGCGCCTCCTCAATCTCCTTCACAAACAACCCCTTGCCGCCGATCTTGGCCAGCGGGACATCGAGTATCTTGTCCCCGGACGTCTGGATACGCTTCACCGTGACAGTGACCTGAGGTGCGAGCCGCCGCAATTGTTCCTGTACCCATTCGCTTTGGTGTACAGCCAGCTTGCTGCCACGGGTCCCCAGCACTAACGTTGACCGCTCCTGCTTTGATAAAATCATGACTTCTGTTCAGCCCCGGCGCCTGGAAACTCCTGGAAACGTCATCCAGGATTGTTCATTCCCCTTCTCTCGCTGGCGCCTTCGATCTCGACCTCTTCGCTCTGAAGAATTGGTCTCGCCTCACTCAAATTGAAGAACCGCCGCGCAGCTTCGACAAAGGCCGCCCCTTCCGCAGAGGTTACTTCGGCCTTGAGCGTGACCATCGTATTGTGAATCAGTTTATTCACGATCGAAGAGGCCATTCCTTCAACCAAAGCCCGTTCTTGCGGGGAAAGATGCGCTAAGCGGCCCATGGCCTTTTCCACCTCGTTTCGTTTGATATCTTCAGCCTTGCTCTTGAGGGCAACGATGGTGGGAGTCACCTCAAGGGACTGCATCCACTGTCGAACTATCGAAACCTCGTCCACAACCATGCGCTCAGCCTTCTCCGCTTCCTGCAATCGTTCCCCACGGTTCTGCTCGACACGGAACTTCAGGTCATCGATGTCGAACAGAAAGGCATTGTCGATATGCCTGACCGAAGGATCAATGTTGCGCGGAACAGAGATATCGATTAAAAACATCGGGCGATTCATCCGTTGTCTCACCGCCCGTAAGACATCATCGCTGTTCACAATGTAATGGGCTGCACCGGTCGAAACCAGGACGACGTCAGCCGTCGCCATTTCCTCTCGAAACTGTTCGAAGGGCACGGCCGTCCCATTGAACCGATTAGCCAGGTCGAGCGCATGTTGCGGCGTCCTCGTCGTCACTCGCACGTGGCGAACACCGTTTGCAATGAAATGCCGCGCAGCCAATTTGGCCATCTCGCCTGCGCCAATCAACAGCACGGTCTTGTCCCGAAGATCGGAAAAGATCTTCTTCGCGAGTTCAACGGCCGCATAGCTGACCGACACCGCCGTTTCTGCGATCTTCGTCTCAGTCCGTACCCGTTTCGCCACCGAAATGGCTTTTTTGACGACTTTGTTGAGAATCAAACCGGTTGACTTGTGGGTCAAGGCCGTCTCAAACGCCTCTTTCAACTGCCCGAGGATTTGAGACTCCCCCACAATCATGGAATCGAGACTGGATGCGACACGAAACAGATGTGTAACTGCGCGATCACCAGTCTGCCAATAGAGATGTGGGGTTAATTGCTCCGACGACAATGACATGTGGGCATCGGCAAGAAACTCCTGAATACGGCTATAGCCCAGTTCCAAATCTTCCACCACCGCGTAGACTTCCACGCGATTGCACGTGGAAAGCAGTATCCCTTCCTTGACTCCGGGATACGAACAGAGCCTGGCCAAGGCCTCTCCCAGACGACTCTCCGGAACCGCCAGTTTCTCTCGGATTTCTACCGGCGCGGTTTTATGGCTGAGGCCAACCACGACGATATGCATATCACGACACCGTCCCGAAGCTTTTCACCGCTACACCAATCAGTGTGAGAATCACGCAAGCGAAACCGATGATGGTCAAATAGGCCGCACGCTTCGCTCTCCAACCAACGGTCAATCGCCCGACCAGCACCACAAAGTAAAATAACCAGGTCACAACGGCCCACGTTTGTTCAGGATTCCAGCTCACATAGGTCCCCTGCGCAAACTCTGCGGAAATGGCCCCGGTAATGATTCCAAGGGTCAAGAGGGGGAAGCCCAATATGATCGAACGTTGATTCAACTCATCGAGAAAATCCAAAGCGGGCAATTTGGAGTACAGCACATTGAATCGTTTGGACTTGAGAAGTCCTTCCTGGATCAGATACATGACACCTGCGACAAACGCGACGGCGAAGCCCACGGTTCCCAGCATACTGAGCGTCACATGGATCCAGAGGGTTCGAAACATCGGCTGGAGGGTGGGAACCGTTTGAGGCAGTGCTGCCGCAGACACGAGGGAAACCAACGCCAATGGTACGATAAACGATCCCAAAACATGAAGGCGATGGCGGAACTCGACGGCAAGAAACACCAGAATCAACATCCAGGAAAAAAAGGATAAGGCCTCGTGAAAGCTGGGAGTCAAGGCACCCGTAGCCTCCAACATTCGCGCCACCAGCGCGATGGTGTGGGAGACGAACCCGACGGCCGTAATGGTTAGCGAAACCGTTGAGAGGGCCTCTGCACGTCTGACAAGCAAGGCGAGAAAAGACACAGTGGCAGCAAAGTAGAGTGCCATTGTGACCATAAAAAACACGGCGGCCATGAGGTCTATCCCCTGAAATTTTCAGGACATTTCGATAGGTCGTAAACGGAGAATTATATCGATGGGCCGACGAAAGAGTCAACAAATGTTCATGGGCCTCCCCGGTCAGTCAGGCACACATCAACGAAGAGGCACACTATTCATCGTAGGAAATTCTCTCGGTTCTCCGGAAGACGTGTCATTCCGTGCTGTCTCGATCTTGAAAACAGTCCCAATCGTCGTTGCAGAGACACCCCTCAATGCTCAGGCACTCTTGGCGCATCATGAAATCCGGACGAGAATTACGGGTTATGACCCTCGCAATGCGGAAGAGAAGATTCCGGTGTTGGTGCATCATTTAAAACAAGGACATGACATCGCCCTCTTGTCAGACAACGGACTTCCCGTCATCTACGACCCCGGCCGGCTCTTAATCCGCGCTGTACAACTGGCCGGCTATCCTGTGAAAATCGTTCCGGGACCGTCTGCATTGACAGCAGCCATTGCGCTCTCGGGTGGCACGGGGGACCGGTTTTTTTTCGAGGGGAAACTGCCCCGCACCAGGTATCGCCTTGATGAATTCTTCAACAGGTTTCGCAACGCAACTTACACGGTCGTCTTCTATACCGACCATGTTGTCCTGCCTCGCGTGATGGGCAGCCTCATTCGAACATTGCCGGATCGACACATCACGTTAGCGGTAAACATGACAATGGAAACCGAAGGGATTTTTCAGGGAAGGCCCGCGGAACTGATGGAAATTGTGCGGACTTTTACCCATAAGGATGAAATCACTGTCGTAGTGGATACAGTGCGTACAGGAGGAAGAAACAGGAGTAGGAAGGGGCGATACGGAACTAGTCGTCCTTTCGCCGCTGAATAACAACCCGGAAACATTGGCCGACCGGCTCCTGGAATAACACAGTATGCCCTTCGTTGCTCACACTTTGAGGAACGTTGCGTATCGGCTCACCTCCATCGAGAATCACTGAGAGGATTTGTCCCTCCTCCATCGACTCCAATTTCAGTTTGGTTTTCACAAAATTATAAGGACAGATGACACCGCGCAAATCTAATTCAGCATCGGGCTTTGCTGTCTGATTCTGATCACCCATTCAAATCCCTAAACGTCCGACCGGAACCCGTTAAATCCATCGACTATCGCCTTGGCGTTGCATCGTCAGGACAAAAGAAAAAGGGGCAGCTTTTCAGCTGCCCCTTTCCTCAAAGCTTCTCGCTTTTGTTTAGTGGAGCCCCTTCACCAAATTGGGCTTGTTGGCATCGGCTCCATAATCTGACTTGTTCTTATCACCATAGCCCCACCCTGGCTGCGGCTCGCAGTTCCAGCAGGGAGCGGCACCGGTGAATTCACCGACGCTCGTCGTCACGGTCCCTTCCGTCACCGTCCCAGGAAGCACACCGCCGGCAACGCCACCAGTGTAACCGCCACGATTGATGTTGATCGCCCGTTCACCGTTCGGATCAGGACGCTGTCCGAGTCCACCAAAGCCCTGCTTGGTAGCCGTAGTGTGGACCAAATAGGCATCCAGGATCATCTTCTTTCCGGTGCCGAACGGCTGATCTTTCGTGGTTTCTTCCCGCACTTGGAAGGTCACTTCGTCACCGACGTTGAGATTCTTGATTTCCTGGATGTTGGAGCGGTCATTCATGTATAGAGGAACGACGGTTCGCGCCCCGTAGCCTACTTTACCTTCCTGGGCCTGGTCGTTGACATTCCCCACCCCGCCCGTTTCAATCAACAACCTATTCTGGGCAAAATCGATCGCGAAGACGCGGCCATAAACAGTTTCCGGCTGGTCCAAACGATCGAGGAAGTTCGTCCGATCGAAGGTGGTGACGCGCGTGCTCGAACCGGAGACGTCGCCGACTCCAGTACCCACACCCATACCGGATTGATTGGTTTGCAGGCGCTCCTGGGCTCCCGCCACACCGACGGAGCCGACAAGTAGGACCGCCGCTCCTAGTGCCAACACGTTACGCATGTGCTGCCTCCTTGGTGAGTTAGAAGATAAAGTAAATGACGAACAACAAAGATGTACGATTACTACCTGAACTATGAAAGCGTTGTATTTTCATCGTGCTAGGCGGTGGACTATAGGCTACTGCAGTAGACATGTCAAGGGGGATAATTTGTCAACTAATCAGATGAAATTAAGAGCATCAGATTCAGCTATTCCCACAACATCTTGCGGTCTTGTGGTGCCCGGAGGGAGGGTCGAACTCCCACTCTCTTGCGAGAACCGGATTTTGAGTCCGGCGCGTCTGCCAGTTCCGCCATCCGGGCGCCTGTCACCCAAACAAGGGGGGCACTTCTAACATGAAGCGATCTAAGGGTCAATCGGACCTCCCTCTTTTCTTTCCGCATTTTTGAATGTTAGTATTGCACCAACGCTTACGTTTCTATCTCACAGGGAGGAACCTGACACCATGGCCGAAGTGCAATGCGTAACTTGCGGGCAAGCGGGAGAACCGATCACTGACAACTTGTTTATGGGAAAGCTCGAGGCTGAAATCAAGTCGAAGGTCTGTAAACCCTGCTGGAAGAAATGGGAATCCATGCGTGTCATGGTGATTAATGAATATCAAGTCAATCTGGGAGATGAAAGCGGACGAGAACTCGTGAAGAAACAGATGAAAGCCTTCCTGAAAATCGGTGATGAACAGGCGGACACTTCCAAGATCGACGAAAACTATCGGCCGCAAACATAAATCGACCACACCATTGAGCCTGTTGCACATCTCCTGCGGATTTTACTGACTGGAATTTCCCCAGAGATCTCGCGACCTTCGTTGACAGGTCTTTTTTAAAAATGATACATTGCACAGTTACTTTTCTAGCGGCATATTTTTCCGGCCTGCTGAGGGAGATGATTTCGCCGTGATCACCCAGATGCATTTGAAAGGGTTGATGTTCGATCCTTACAATAACGCCTACATCGTCGTATTGCGCGATGAGGAAGGAGCGGAGATGCTCCCGATCTGGGTCGGCAGAACGGAAGCCGGGGCCATCAGCATGGCGTTAGAAAACGTTGCCCCCCCGCGCCCGATGACCCACGATTTCATGAAGTCGATTCTTGACGCTTATGACGCGAAAATCCTCAGTGCAGTGATCACCGACCTCAACGAGAACACCTATTACGCCAAGATCCATCTCATGTACGGAGATTCCGAATACACCGTCGATGCGCGCCCGAGTGACGCTATTGCTCTGGCATTGCGTTCCAATGCCCCGGTGTTTGCAAATGAATCCGTATTGAACAAACAAAGCTCCGAAGAACTCGAACGCTGGCTGGAAAATCTCAAGCCAGAGGATTTCGGCAAACTGGACTCGTAAGCCGCACGCATATGCTCAGGTGATGTCATGGAACGATCGCTTTCTGAAAATGACCGTACACTGATCGAGTACACCGTGGATCGCGTGCTCGACGAAACCAATACGGACACGAGGATCGTCGTGTTGACCCGTCGAGACGGCGAGCCAGACACCTTCCCGATCTGGGTGGGAGCGGCAGAAGGTCACGCAATCAAATTGGGTCTCGATACCACGATGACACCGCGCCCTATGAGTCACGACCTGATCAAAAGCTTCATCGAGCATTTGGGTGTCACCGTCCGACACGTCGTTATCTACGACGTAAAGAACAGCACGTATTACGCGAGGGTCCACCTCGAGAATCAGGGCGTCGAACGCACGGTTGATGCCCGGCCAAGTGATGCCATTTCGTTGGCGTTGCGGACACATTCACCGATCTACGTCACGCCGGACGTGCTGACCCGACGCAGTACGTCGAACCTTGACAACTGGCTGGCCAAACAGGACAGCAAAGGAATAAACGCACAAGAAGTACGGGAATCCTGAATTGCCCGGACGTGAAGGAGCAGGAGAAGAACACGATGACGACCTACCTACAAAAACCCGCTGACGTGAATGAAAAGTGGTACCTGGTGGATGCCGAAGGGAAGACGCTGGGGCGCCTGGCGGCCAAAGTCGCAG
>NZ_CDLUDY010000232.1:0-7237 GCF_975968855.1 Petrachloros mirabilis | reverse complement strand
TCCTTCTTCTGGTACAGCCACAAGAAACTGTTCGACATCTCAGGCAGTTCCGTTGCCAGCGGTGCGATGAGAAGCGCCAGAATCAAAGGGGAAATCTCTAAGAACTGCGCGGTGGATTCCGCTGCAGTGACAAAGAGATGCGCGCCGGCTACAAGCCCTCCGAGTCCCGTGATGGCTTGAAGCCCGATCAGGATGTACGCGGGCTTGGACGATTTCCTTCCGAAAAATAACGGATCAAGCTCGCTTGCCTCATCCGCTTCATCCTCGTCGCTGAACTTGATCTTCACATAATAGGCATAGAGGCTCAGCAATCCGATTGCCGCGCCAATGTGCAACAACCTCGAGGGCACGAACGCGCACACCATCGCGACGGTGTAGGCGATGGCAAAACAGACGAGATCCAAGGTTAGGTCTTTGTACTTCACCCGAAAGACTGGACTTCGCTTCCCGAGTCTCGCGTAGCCAAGGAGGAGCAATGCCAAAATGGGAATCACGAGGGTGCTGAGCATGAACGGGGCCCCGAGAATAGCGCCTAATCCGACTTCTTTTTCTTCGCGGGTGGTTCCGAAGAAGATGGCGACGATGGGAATCGACGTTTCAGGGAGCGTGGTTCCGATCGCGGCAAGCACACTGCCGACCGCGCCTTCGGAAAGATTCATCCGTTTGCCCAGCCATTCGATCGCATTGGTGAAGAGTGCGCAACCACCCAACGTCACGGCAACAGACGCGACAAACAAAAAGACGTAGAGCAACAGCGTCACGAACGGCCCTTCACGGATGCCTTCTGCTTGGCGTAGGCCAGCGCTGCCTCTTCTAGAACCGCCTTCACCGGACGCCCGGTTCTCTCCGCAATCTGTTTGCAGTCCAGATATTCAGGAGCAGCTTTGGTTCTGGCACCGTTTAATGAGGCGATCTTTATTCTGACTGCTCCCCCCTTGACCTTCACCGATACGAACCGCCTGGGCAAAATGTGCCTGGCGATTTCCTGGACTCGAACACCTAAGGCAGTGGTTTCCTCGAACACGATATCGAGCACAGAATTCGCGCCCTTCGGTGGAACGAGGCAGGTCAATACCACGCCGGGCCTTCCGCGCTTCATGATGACGGGCGTAAGCGTGACATCAAGGGCTCCGCAGTAAAACAACCGCTCCATGATGTGCTCATACGTTTGGGGATTCACGTCGTCGAGGTTTGTTTCGATTTGCAGAACCGTGTCGCACGATCTTCCACTTCGAGACATATCGCGAGAGACAAACACTCGCAGCACATTCGGCCAGTCTTTTGGATTCGCCTCGCCGGCCCCGTATCCGATCGCCGCCGGTGTCATCAACGGCATCGGTCCGAATTCATGAGTCAGCGCCCGCAACAGGGCAATCCCGGTCGGCGTCGTCAGTTCACGCGAGGGACCGGCGCTGTAAATCGGCAACCCCTTCGAAAGGATCGCCACGGCAGGTCCCGGTGCCGGAAGGATCCCGTGCGCCGAGTGCAACGTTCCCGCCCCGACATTGACAGGCGAGGCCGTCACACGTGTCACATTCAGCAGTTCACAGCAGATCAACCCCCCGACAATGTCCACGAACGAATCCAAGACGCCGACTTCGTGAAAATGCATGCGGTCTTTGTCCACCCGATGGGCTTGACTTTCTGCTTCGGCAAGATGGTTGAACACGATGAGACTTCGCTTTTTCACGCTCTCCGGGAGACTGCTGGCGGATATAATTTTCCTAATGCGGCGGAAAGACAACGGACGCCCGAGGCCCGATTGGATGATGACGTCCACTTTCGTCGCGAAGATTGCACCGCGCTGAACCCGGCGCTTGCGTAAGGTGAAACCCGAGATCGACAGGCGCTTGAGGCCCTTTTTGAGCTCAGAAAATGAGGCACCGGCGTCGACGAGTGCGCCCAGCGCCATGTCGCCGCTGATTCCTGAGAAACAATCGAAGTGGAGATGTGCGCCCACGCCAGTCCTTGTAATCAGGATGCTACAAAAGGCTGTCTTTATTCCTTCTTGCAGCCATGCAGATGCCTCAACGTCGTGCGGAGAGCACGCTTGTTCTCTTCACACGCCGTAACCTTGCGGATAGCCCACTTGCGCACCATGCGGGTTCTTTGTAGCCGTCCGAGGTTTCGACCACTGCGACAGCGATCGCAGTCGATACCTATCTTCTGCGACTTGCGAAACAAACAAAAGCCGCGCCATCTTACCCAAGCACGCGTCGAACGGCAATTGGCACATTGACAGGCTTTCACTCCTGTGTTATCCCCACATTAAATAGTCGTGCCGAATCAAGAATGAGCAGAGGACCACACCCCAGCAGGATGCTCTTGTCCAATACCCCATTCCATTCACCATGGGCAGGTGCGAGAACCTGGATCATTCGTGCTTTCTGTATCTGCATCGCCATGTCCTTGCTTCTCACCGTTCCCCTTGATGTGTCGGCGAAACGAAAAAAGCGACGGGCTCCACGCCCGGAACCGGAATTGAAGATCCTTGAAGTGAAGGTGAACCCGAACCCCTACACCGTCACAGATGGTCCCGCGGAATTCTCGGCCTTAGTACAGTTGCCGAAGAATCTGAACGGCGCGTCGCTGCTCGAAGTCTCTTCGCTCGTTACCTCGCCATCGAAGACCTCGATCCGGTTTCTTTCCGTCCGTCAGCCCATTGAACCGCAGACTCCTTCCGATGCACCTCCTCAGCCGCCCCGGGTCTCGATTGTGCTGGCCTGGGACGGCATGGACCACAACAAGACAGCGGCCGAGGCAGGAACTTATCAGTACGAACTGCGCGCGAAGTTGCTGGTCAATGGGGACAAGGGACCGCGCACGCAGATGGTTTCTTGGCCGAAACGAGGAACATTGGAAGTTAAGTAGCCGGGTCAGCCACGAGCGGCTATACCGCCCCTAGCCTCCAGCCTCACACCCCACGCCCAGGATGTTGATTCTGTGCGCCAGACATCCGGCGCCAAAACCGTTATCGATGTTCATCACGCCAACGCCAGACGCACATGAATTCAACATTGTCAGAAGGGCTGCTACGCCTCCGAAGCTCGCTCCGTAGCCGCGGCTTGTCGGCACCGCCACAACAGGACAGCTCACCAATCCACCGACGACACTCGGGAGCACTCCATCCATACCTGCCACCACGACGATGACATTTGCCTCAGTCAAACGTTGACGTCTGCCGAGGAGACGATGAATCCCGGCCACACCGACATCGTAGAGCCGCTCGACACGGCTGCCCATCACTTCAGCAGTCACTCTCGCTTCCTCCGCCACAGGCACATCGGATGTGCCGGCGGTAATGACGAGCACATGCCCCCGGCGTTTTAGCTTCGGATCGCGGACCGCGACGATACGCGCATTCTCATGATAGACCGCCCGCCGGTCAATCCGCTTGATGACGGTCGCCGCCTCGCGGGTTGCTCGGGTGGCGAGAAACGGGCGGTGGTGCTTCAGTATTGCTTTTGCAATGGTTCGGATCTGTCCCAGCGTTTTCCCTTCGCACAGGATCACCTCAGGAAATCCCTGGCGGATTGAGCGGTGATGATCGAGCGACGCGATTCCCAAATCCTCGAACGGAAGCGAGCGAAGCCGTTCTATGGCTGCTGCCACTGAAACCGTATCCTTGCGCACGTCCTTCAGCAACTTGTGCAGGCGCTCCGGATTCATACCAGACCTTTCTCCGGTTTGGCGACCCGCTCCATCAGGTCGCTGACGGCTCTGCGACAAGATTTGCCCTCGAAAAGCACGGCGTTGACCTCACGCACGATCGGCATTTCAACGTCATGCCTGCGGGCCAACCCTGAAGCTGCCCTGGCTGTTCTCACACCTTCTGCCACTGCCTGCATATTCTGGAGAATAGTCTCCAGCTTCTCCCCCTTGCCGAGCCGGACTCCGACCGTATGGTTGCGGCTCAGAGCACCCGTACAGGTCAGGACCAAGTCGCCGACGCCGGACAATCCATAAAACGTTCTGGGATCGGCACCCATCGAAATCCCCAGCCTGACCATTTCACTCAGCCCTCTTGTTATCAGGGCTGCTCGGGCATTGTGCCCTAATCCAAGCCCGTCGACGACTCCGGATGCCAGCGCCATCACATTCTTCAATGCCCCGCCAAGCTGCACGCCGACGATGTCATTGTCGGCATAGACTCGAAAGGCCGGCGTCATAAACGCGGCTTGGTAGGTCTCCACCAATTCGACATTCTCCCCGGCAAGACAGACCGCCGTCGGCTGCCCGTGGCAGACCTCCGCCGCAAAACTGGGCCCCGACAGGACCATAATTTGTTCGCGCACGGAGACAGGGAGCTCGTCCTCCATGACCTGCGTCATGAGCTTGAGCGTCTCCTCTTCCACACCCTTCGTCGCACTGATGAGTGGCGTGGAATGAGAAACCAACGGTGCGAGTTCCCGAAGAACAAGTCGTGCCACATGGGAAGGCACCGCGAATAAAAGGCCGGCACTGTCATGCACCACTTCCGCTAGTGAGGTGGTAACCTTGAGCGACGACGGCAGCGAAACTCCTGGAAGAAAGGGACGGTTTTCCCGCGCAGTGTCAATTGATTCGGCCACTTCCCGTTCATAGGCCCACAGCTTTGTCCGAAGCCCCTTTTCCGCCAGGTGTTTGGCCAAGGCGGTTCCCCATGCCCCGGCACCGATGACTCCTATGCGTTGGATTGTATGCATGTTGAGGGGACAGAGATTTCGCGTGGGCTGTGTTCTTGGTTTTGGGACCCTACTACCAGGCGAGCGGATTATAGAAACGCCCCCTTTCTCGTGTCAATGAACAGAATTGCCATATCACACCCCCGTGACTTCATAGATATGAACCGCGTCCACCTTGCAAAATCTTCCCACTTCATCCAACTGGCAAAAGGGAGCGGATCCGTGTAGCCTAGGGGCGGGAATGCCTATGAGATCCTGCCCATCCTGCCATCGTGAACTACCCGAGATCTATCGATACTGTACTCACTGTGGGAGCAGTCTGAATGCCGATTCCCCTCCTCCTCCCAAAAGTCAGGACGACAGGCCGGAAGCGCTGAACCTGCAGATCCTCTACGGCATGGTTGCCATGCTGGCCCTTGCCTTACTCTTTCCACCTTGGGAAACACCTCCGTCGCAGGAACCGGAATTTCTCGGGCTCCACTTCTTCCTATCCCCTCCAACGCCTGAAGCGGTGGTCAGCCGTCTGTTGATGACAATTGAACTCGTTACGATCGCCATCGCCGGCCTTTACGGCTCATTTCTCTTTCGAAATCGATGAAGGGGTTTGAGTCCCTGGGATTAGCCGAGCGCCAACGTTAGGCATTTGGCGGACCCGCCGGATTTCATGAACTCATCGAGCGGGACCGGATGCGTGATATAGCCACGATCCTCCAGGAGCCTCATCACGTTCGGACAGCCCGCCGGCAGAACGATGTGCTTTCCGATACACACGGCGTTGCAGGCGAATTTCAGCGCTTCTTGTTCCGGCACCTCTACGCGGTGTTCAGAAGAAATTCTTTCCGCAATCGCCGCCCGACCATATCGGTCAAAGGCAGGAGCGTAGTACAACAACTCCCCGCCACTGAGCGGACAGAAGCACGTATCGAGGTGGTAGAAGCGCTCGTCGATCAATTCAAGTGGAAGAATCTCCTGTTCGAATAGTTCGCTCAGGAACGGGAAGGTCCGAATCTCCGATCGCTGCCGGTATCCGCCGAACCAGCAGTCGTGAAAGCCCAAGAGGTCGCCCGCCCCCTCAAAGAACATTCCCTGATCCAGTGTGACGATCTCAAAATCGTGATCGCGGAACCAACCTTCGAAGTACGCCTCTTCGCGCTGTCGCTCGGGATAACGGAAACGGCTTGGGACCGCTGTGTGTCCCACCACCACTCCGGCATTCGCTGTGAAAACGAGATCCGGCAGTCCAGGAACCGGCGTCATTCGTTCCAACAGGGCACCAGCTTCCTGTTCGAGCACTTCCATTAAACGATGCCACTGCTGCACGGCCCGTTCCGTATCCACCACGTTCGACCGCCGCATCCACGGATTGATTTCATAGTCGATGCGGAAATACTCTGGCGAGCAGACCAATAGGCGGCTCATACCTTCCATCCAAGCTCGCGCGAAATATCCCGGAGGAATGACGCGGCGTCCATGACTAAGCCCACGGCTTGGAAGCTGCCTCGATCCGCCAGCTTCGTCGGCACAGCCGGATTGACGTCGACGCAAACCGTCGGTACCGTCGCGGGCAACAGGTTGCCTGTCGCCACGGCATGCAGGGTGGAAGCCACCAATAACGCCAACCCCACCCCCGGGATAGCCGCCCGCATCGCCTCTTGCGCCGCGATTGAATCGATAATGACACCCGGCAGCGGCCCGTCATCTCTGATCGTGCCCGCCATCACCACCTGGATGTCGCGTCTCACACAAGCCGCCATGATGCCTTGCTTGATCAGGCCGGACTCAACGGCTCGCTGGATACTGCCGACTTCGCGCACGCTATTGATCGTGCGTAGATGGTGTTCATGCCCGTGCGGGACCGCTCTCCCCGCTGTCAGCCCATATCCCAGAGATGTACCGTAGAGGTCGGCCTCCATATC
This sequence comes from Petrachloros mirabilis, assembly GCF_975968855.1. Taxonomy (NCBI): domain Bacteria; kingdom Bacillati; phylum Cyanobacteriota; class Cyanophyceae; order Synechococcales; family Petrachlorosaceae; genus Petrachloros; species Petrachloros mirabilis. The sequence continues at coordinate 657 of NZ_CDLUDY010000232.1, read as the reverse complement.
GTGCGCAGCCAGGGCATTTCCACAGAACAACACGTGTATGAATCCCTCGTCGATCAGCCACGCAAGCGATTCTCGCCCCCCCGCATGAATAATCGCCGGTCCGCCGGCCAGAAGGACTTTACAACCCTGCCTCCCGGCACGATACCCTTCACGCAGAACCTTCATACGGTTGGCAACATCGGCGATGACGTGACCATGGGGTCTTTCAGCCGACACCTGGGATTCCATAAAACTGAACACATCCCGTTCCTCAGGCCGCTGCAAGGGTATGACTCGGATTCCGGTCCGCCCGATGACCACAAAATCGCCGCGCTTCACGTTACCCATAGGAACCGCACGGGCAACAGCCTTGCCCGTTTCGATAACAACCGCAAGATCCATCTCAATTCGCTGCACCTCAATCCACTGTCCCCGCAGTCGGACTTCTGTCGGCAAATGCGTTGTTGCATAAAAGCCCTCCGGGAGCACACCGTCAGCCGGCGCCGGTCGATACTCGCAATCGAATTCCCGTTCGACCGACGCGCCGTGGGGCTGGATGGCCTGAAGAATCTCCGAGAGAAGCTTCTCCGATGAAGCATGAACCACGATTTTTGCGCGAGACGAGTCGACCCTTGTCTTACCGATGACCATCTCCGAAAGGTCGAAAGAACCACCCAT
>NZ_CDLUDY010000231.1:0-8269 GCF_975968855.1 Petrachloros mirabilis | reverse complement strand
GCCTATGCCGAAAGGTCTCCCGTCGTCCTTCTCACCGGTTCGCCCGGCCTCTCCGAGCGTATCCGCATGCCATACCTGCACCATATGGTGCGAGACTTTTCCACACAACGCGAGGTCTTCGAAAGTATGACCGTCGCCTCCGTTTCGCTCGAGGATCCCACCACCGCTGAACGGGAGATGGACCATGCATTTGCCTCCCTCCTTCGTTATCGCCGCCCCATCTATATCGAGATTCCTCGGGACCTCGTCCATACGCCTCTCGGCCACTCGCTGCGTCCGCTCTGTCTGAAAGACGAACCCAGCGACCCAGCTGCACTCGAGGAAGCCATCGAAGAAGTGAAATCCATGCTGCAGTCGGCGAAGCGACCGGCCATTCTTGCTGGAGCTGAAATCGGACGGTTTGGCCTACAGGAAATCCTCACGCGCCTCGTCGAACAGCTCAACGTGCCCATCGCTTCCACACTGCTTGGGAAATCTGTCATTCGTGAGGACCATCCGTTATACGTCGGCGTGTACGGGGGATTGATCGCCCGAGACGAAGTGCAGGAGTTTATTAATGATTCGGATTGCCTGCTGATTCTCGGCTCGATCCTTTCTGACTTGGAAGACTTGGATGCCAAATCGCCACTGCTTTCGGAAGGACGAACCATTCACGCCACAGCTGATCACGTCACCATCCGCCACCATCGATACGACACCATCCGGTTCCAAGATTTTGTCCAGGCGCTTGGAACCCACGATCTCCGTGCCCACTCTTCACGCCAGCTACCGGCTCCCCTTTCTGTCGAAGAATCGACGAGCATAGAAGACGATCGCATTACATTGCGCGGTCTGTTTCGCCATCTGGACCTGAAATTGGACAAGACGACGCTCGTCATCGCCGATGTTGGTGAATCCCTGTTCGCCGCAGCCGATTTGCACGTCCACCGGCGTTTCGAGTTTCTTTCTCCCGCCTACTACACATCCATGGGATTTGCCGTTCCGGCAGCAATCGGAGCGTGGTTTGCCGATCCTTCGCTCAGGCCTATCGTCCTCGTCGGGGATGGCGCTTTTCAGATGACTGGCTCGGAACTATCCACAGCTGTCCGATACGGACAAAATCCTATCGTCATTGTCTTAAATAATAAGGGATACTCGACTGAGCGGGAAATTCTCGAAGGGCCTTTCAACGATATCCACAACTGGCAGTATGAAAGGATCTGCGAACTCATTGGAGGCGGGATCGGAAATGTTATTCAGACACAGGCCGAATTTGAAGAAACGTTGGCCCAGGCTTTAGCCGATCCTGATCATTTATACGTGCTCAATGTCCTTATTGACCCCACAGACAGATCCCCCGGTATGGTTCGTCTCGCCCGTCGGCTCGCAAAACGACTTTCAACCGACCGACCATAAATTTATATGTCAACCTTGAGCAAAACAGGCTGATAGGAAAGCCCCTCGAACCAGAAGCACTGAAGGCTTCTTGCTACGCTTTTGGTGGCGTTCCTTTAGACGCAAATACTGTTGCATCGCAGGCGAGATACTTGATCTGCTTTATTGGAATGATGATTACTTCCTTTGGAGAATCTACTTCCAACACTTCCATATCGTCGCTGATTGTATGCCTGATCGCGTCCTTGACCAACAATTCTTGATTATCCGTGAACACAACTTTGACCCAGTACTGCACGGTAAACCTCTCTTGTTAAGTTGATACCTCCAAATCTCTCGATCGAATGGCAGCCGACTCCCTTGCAATCCCCATCTTCACACCGCCCATCTGGCAAGAGCTCGTTCATAACGAAGACATAGGCAGTTCTGCGATAATCGCTTCAGCCATGCTTCCGTACCGGTACTGGCAAACTCGCAGCGGGTAACATTCGGCGATTATACCGACCGCATTCTGAACCTGGCAACTTGCAAGCACGCTTCGCTCTTGGGTACAGTAAATGATCTATGTTACTGCTTCGTGTAGTCATTATCATCCTCCTCTGCAGCTTCAACATAGCCTCCAACGGGTGGGCCAGACGTGAAGCTCTTACCGACAAACAAAAGCAACAGCTCCGACAAATCGATCGGATTCAGCTTGAAGTTTTGGCATTGACGGATCGTGGCGAAACGGATGCCACCCCGTTTCGGAATCTGATTGCTAAACGTTTCACCGAAATCGGCTACACAGTTGTTCCGGAAGAGAACCAGGCATATGATGTCGTGTTCAAAATGAAATGCGAGCAGCGTAAGACCTGGGGAGGGACGATGGCCTCCGGAGGCGACGCAGACCTTCCGGACTCACCGATGCGAACATGGAAAGGGCCGGCTTGCCAGTTGACCTACCTCTTGGACGGAAAGAGCACACAGTGGAAAAAGGAAATCCGAACAACCTTTCCCGATGCCATCGCCGCAGCAGAAGAAGCCAAGGTTGCAGACCCGGGTCAGTTCGCACTAAAGCACTTAAAGCAACGACTTGAAGAATACGATTTCCCCATCTTGGTCACAGCCGACTGGGGACAGGACGCACGCTTGCTCAAGATCATGAAGAGTGAGAATACGTCCTCTGCAAGAAAGATTCGTATCATCCAATCATTGGGTGAGATGTTTTCCGCACAAGCCGTCCCGCAGCTCCAAGCCGCACTGAAAGACAGCGATCCAGCTGTGTCGAAGGCTGCCGCCATTGCCTTGGGTAACATCGGACACCGCGAGAGTATTGCCTCCCTTGTCGATATGCTGAAACGCAGCCCAGCCGATCAGAAGATCGTGGCAGCCAAAGCGCTTGGAAAGGTTGGGGCATTGCATGGTGACACCTCAATCATCCTCCCATTACTCGATGCGTTGAAGACGGATGATTTGGCCGTGAAGATCGAAGTGGTGTGGGCTTTGGGACAATTGCCGGATCGGCGAGCCTACGAACCGCTTGTATCACTTCAGCGCTCGCTGCGAAACACCCGTACCGGCGACCGGAACACACCAGAGGGGAAGCTGTGGGAGGCGGTCAACTATAGCATCAAACAACTCGATGGCTTCGATCAGATCAACTGATCCCCTATGCGCTCTTCCATTGCCAGAGCAACATTGAATTACCTGACCTGCGTCTGTTTCTGTCTGGTGACCCTCAGTCTACTTGTGGAAGTCAGCCTCGCCCAATTGACAGGTGATGCAGCCGAAATGGATCGGTTATGGATAAAAGCCGAAGAGGCGATGGGGAACGATGACCCTGATGGCGCGGCAATGAACATGGGACGGGCTGCTCTTATGGCGAAACGGTTAGGGCTTTTGCACAAAGAGGAGCCCGCTGTCTTACGACTCTACCAGGGCGCTGAAGCGCTGTTTCGGTCGCAGGAACATGGTTATCGAGCGATCGCTTTATTCCGACGTGCGGGCGGTCAGCTACCTGCCTCGTCAGGTGTTTGCGGAAGCTTAACCTTAGCTAAAAGTAGCCTCCATCGGGCTCAGTCAGACCTCTCTTCTGAAACCCCGCCACCGGATTCCCTGATAGACCATGCAAAACAATGGCGGGAAGCCGCCAGCAACTGGTCAACTGTCATCGCCTCCATAATTGGCGAATATGAGTGCCCCTAGCGCGATGGACCCCGAAAACGGTTTGCCCTTGCTCGCGCCAGCAAGCACCTCATGATCAATCCTCTTCAGGATTAATGATATGAAGCCCAGCAGCCTTACTCGCAACCAGCAACGGAACATCCGCGCTCACGATTGTTAATCGAAGCGGCTTCATTTCTAGCGCGAGAGCCAGGTGCATGACCTGAAGCGTTCGGAGAGCAGGATATTCCATCGCCAACTCCTTTGTCGCAAGATAGGTCTGCATCGTCGGCGAAATAAATTGAAACAATCCTTGTGCGGACTCTTTCTCGAATTTATGGATGACGGAATAGCAATCATCCCTGGTCACCTCACCCTGCTGAGCCCGATTACAGAACGACGAATATAACTCCGTCACGGTCCACGTCGGGATGATCGCCACCTTGCCGCGCTTAACCATCAACTTATTGACGATACGCGTGCCGCGCTCCATGCTGTAACGTTTCACGAGAGCGGTCGAATCAAAATAGTAGTAGGGCATGGATCAGACCCTCCCTTTCAAGATGACCGCAGCCAGGGGACCCGACATTTTTGACAGTCGATCTTGCAACTCGTCCAACGGCACTTCCTCGTAGCCTTCTTTTCGAAGTTTGTCGGCCAGATTTCCCTTATTGAAAGCTGCCGTATCGTTCTTCAGCCGTTCGTTGAGGCGGCGTTTTGCAAGCCGGCTTGGAACCCGTTGCTGTGTTGCAGTGAGACCCCGACCACGGCTTCGAGGTGCTCTTCCCACAGATTTCATTCTGCTCATGTCTCTTCTCTCCCCTCCATTGTTAGTGAGTTGCGTTTGCTGGCCTAAATCCCAATCCTTCCCTCGGACATCCAGCGGGACGAACGGCTTCAGCCGGGAGTTCTGCCTCCCCATAGATATGTGCTGCAATTGCCTTCGCGACTTCAGATGACATATCGCGCTGCATAATTCTTATCACTTTGGCCACAGCTTCGCGATCAGACAAATGGCCTTCTTTTCCGCCTCTCGAAATAGCTCCCAAAACCCGCTGACTCACCCGCTCCACCACTTCAAAATCGCTGCACCAACGGACATATCTGAAGTGCGGATCCCGAACCTCGATCGGCCATATCCGTACTAGTCCACGCACCAATAACTCGGGAAGCTGGCGTGATTCCACTCCCGCGTTCTGAGCGTCTCCGGTCGGAGGCAGAAGAATATGAAATCCTTCCTTGATCAAGCCTTCCGTCAACGCCTGTCTAACCGGTTCGCTGTGGTCGCCAGAAACCACAATGGCAAGAGTCAGATTTTCCGCCATGAATTCATCAAGCTGATGAGTCAATTCATGCACCTGGTAAGGAGCAGTTGATCCCTGTCCACTGGCCCTAATCACTCTGAGATCGGCATTGTAAGCTTCGCGTAAAATCAAATTACGTGTCGCGCGCCTTAGTCCCCTTACCTTTGCAAGCGCGTCTGTCGTCTGATGCACGTCACGTACATCGTCCTCAATGGATCGATCCAGTTCCGCTATTCTTTCCAACAGAGTCGTTTCAGCCTGAAGCCTATGCATGCCGGCCAGTGCATAAAACGTAGCCGTCTTGGAGTCATACCACCGATCGACAATCGATACATCTTCCAGAACCTTATCGGTCGAAACCTGCGTCACTTGATCCAATGTCAGTCGCCTCTCATCCCGGCTGTATCCATTCCGTTCGACGAGCAGGTACGTCTCCCAATCTTTGGACTGTGCCGAAATCTGCGCAGTAAAGATGCGCGCTAATGCCGCATAGGCTTGATTGTCTGCCTCGGGACGGGTCTGTCCCTGCCCGACTCCAGTCAGGTATTGCGCCGACGGATAGTCTGAACTCATCCCGTCGACCCAAGAAGGCTTTTGCTGTCCGCCGAACCAGGAACAGCCGCAAAGAAGAATGAGCCCCGTAGGCACGCCTATTCTGCTCGTGACAATGTGAAGAAGCTCCTTCACCGAAGAACTCTCCGAATCACGATGGCCGTTTCCCCCACCTTCAAGTCCAACGTATGCCCCGACGCAACACCATCGTTTGTTCCTGACTCTCCACTCAGATGAGTTCCTTGAAGACGGTACTGTCCTGGAGGCACCCAGGCTCGGGCAAGATGTATTTCATCCGGTAGAGTCCGCCAGCTTCGCTTGTCAGACTCCTCTGATGCCACCGCTAATCCTTTTGTGAACAGTCCGACTAAAAGCCCAACCCAGGGCGCAGCATCCCTGCCGGCCGCCTGCTGGGCTCCCCTCGTCGCCCCCTCAGCCAGACTGAATTTTACCGCCGCGCGTGCCAACGCTTTGACAGTGATTCCCGCCATACGTTCTGAGAGCGCCTTCTCCGCCATGGCCGAAACATTCTGCGTCAATTCGGTCTGAACAATGACAGGATTCCTTCCTTCCTGAACCAGCGTAATGTGGTCCACCGGCACTTGTGTTTTTTGCGGCACTAGTCTAGGCAACGCTACCCGGACCACCCTTCCGTTGAGTCCATAAAGGACACTGTCGACCGTTCGACGGGATGGGTTGCTCCGATTCGACTGCAAGATTCCGCGATTGAGTAAGACCAACTGGAGTGCATCCAAACTGATCGGGAGGTCAAAAAATTGATCCTCCTTGTGCGGCGCGCGCCCATTATAACTGATTACGACCACTTGGGCGAGTTGGCGCTGTTCCACCGTGGTCTCCCAGGGGGTCCCCGGAAAAACTCGCTGATACTCCGCCAGTTCCTGATTAAGGTTCAGTGCTTCCGCCGTCCGTCGCAAATCCGCTCGCAACTGTGCAGGCACCACCATACGTGACCACGAACGTGTCGACTCATAGGTCTCATAAGCCTTCCGATAGGCAATAAATGCATTGTTGATGTCTCCGGCGCTCTCATACAAGACGCCGCTCAGATACCGCGCAAACCCGTCATCACGATAGGCTTGCCTGTCATTTCTCCTGTCTGAGAGCACGTTCAAACGATGGTCGATTCGCCTGACCTCCACCAATGCATCCTGCCATTGGTTCAACATGGCATAGTTCAAAGCCTTCACGACATTCACCATGACCTGTTCATACGGATCTCCTTCGTACGGCAAGGCATTGTCGTTCGTCATGAACGCTGCTGTTTCAGATCGAATAGACCTGGTGTAGAGTCGCTCAATTTCTTCGTCCGCCCGCTCCAACACAGCATTGCTCTGCTGATAATCGCTGGCAAGATGAAGCGTCATCCCACGATCCATCCCGTAAAGGACGAGGTTCTTTTTGCCGTAATCCTTTTCGGCCTCCCGAATGACGGCATCCGCCTGTTTGAATTGGTCCGCACGGAGATGGTTCTCGACTAAGAGATAGCGGTCGATTGAGGGGCCGCAGCCCCACAAGAACATGAACAGGACCGTGACAAGGAACGGATGGATGGATAGACAAACGCCCCACCGTGCCGAAGCATGACCGGTGGGGCGTGAGACGAGAGGGCTCAACGGAGTATATGACGCCTAAAAGACTGTCCGTTTCTTTTCGATGACTTTCTTGATCTTTTTTTGACCGAACCACACCTTGGCATTGCTCTCCAAATCTATCATTTGCAAGTCAACTTGATAGAACATGGCCTTGGTTCCGTCGACCTCATCAAGGATTGTCGCGATCGTTCCCTTCATCATATAGTCGGCTCCGATTTCTTTTCCGGGAGCCTTCTGAGTGTCTTCCCTGGCATAAATTGCCTGTTCCTTACGCTCTGTCCGAACCTCTTCGCGTTCAGCCTTACCCGCCACAAATGTCACCCTCTGCGAATTGGTGAGTTCCCGCTCCAAATCCGTCACAAACGTCCCGACGTTGATATGCTCATGGCTGTTGTTGAGAATCGTTCCCACCACCACGACCGGTTGCCGGTGCTTATCTTTGCTGAAATTGGTCAACCAGGGGTATTCCAGAGCATCCTTGACCATCGCCTCGGCAACCATGCGCGAATCGGTATCATTCCAACGTCCGCTCAAATCCGTGACGACGCCGGCATCCACGCGTGTCACTTTCGTTTCATGACCGCACCCGACCACTCCTGCCATCAGGAGGAGGACACTCACAACGGCCTTCGCCACTCGTGATCGTTCGTTCACATCGATACCTTCCATACTCGACTCCTTAAACCTAGAGACACATCACCGATTGGCGCGCTTTTCCTCTTCTTTCTCCAACCGCTCAAAAAGCTTATCAGCGTTTTTCCTGACGAAATCCCGAACCTGGGAGTTGAGTTCCTTCGCCTGTTCGAGATTGTTTTTCATGTCCTCCAGATTGAGTTTAGCGAGGACATAGTACGTTCCCGTCTTCTCGTCCTTGTACCGTTCGACGGGACGGACACCACTAAGCGTTGTCGTCGTAATGGTCTTAATAGCCCGCTCAACGTTTTGTTCTTCCGTATTTCGCGTGAAGTCCCCGGCAGTTGTCGAGGCTGAATAATCTCTCATCAGGTATCCGGTATAGGTCTCAAACGTCTTGGCAATTTCGGCTCTAGCACGGTTTTCCGCCGTATCCCATGCCAAAGGTTCGTTCCTGATCCCGGTAACAGAGCCAACACCGTAGAAGGCTTTATTGTCCTTGTCGTTGAACGCTCCAGATCCTTGCTGCACCCACTTCGGAGGACCGCCACAAGCTGCGAGTCCTACCAACAACGCCAAGGCCAGCCCGCCCAATGCGACATTCGGAACATATTCTCGTCCTTGCCGCTGATGCATGGGACTTCCTCCTTG
>NZ_CDLUDY010000230.1:0-5043 GCF_975968855.1 Petrachloros mirabilis | reverse complement strand
GTTGGTGGCGGCATCGTAGTACATCTTATTGCGCTCCGGCGTCGGATTACTCTCTTTAGCTATGTGATACCAGCCGATATTTCCCAGTACGTGACGCACAGGAACAATATTGATATCACCGCCCAGCAGACACCACTGTGTATTCCAGTCTTTGAAGGCATGTTGCAAAAAGTTGCGCATCGCTTCTGGAAGGTCGCGTGTGATACCAGGCTGCCAATGGGCACCGAACCGGTTTGCCACGATGTCCGAGACGGAAACTACGCGAGCGCGTAATCCCTTCATGGTTTTCCACCGCGCCAGCTCCTCAAATTCGGAAATCAAATTCCCCGCGTGGGCGCCCTTGGTGCCGTCCTCGGCCCACTCATAGTCGTCCGTGATAATCACGTACGGCCAGTCTTCGGGCGCGGGCGGCATGAGCACGTCGGCTGGAATAAATGGCCGGCCGTTCTCCACGAAGGGAAATACATCGCGGACCTTGGGCTTTGGCTTGCGTAACGGATCGGTTGGACAGATGGGGGTAATCTCGTCGAATCCTGCAATTTCCTTGGGGATGCGAAAACATAGATCCTGGGGATTCTCGACCAGAGAGATCAGTTTCTTCATTTCGATACTGAACGTCATTGGACTCTTGGCCCTCGCAGTCTCTTGGCGCCTCAATCGCTGAAATTCGACCTTCAGCGTGGCGCTGGCGAGATAACGCACGGTCCCTTTACTCGGGTCATACCGTAATGGATAGATGCGCACAGCTGCCACACGGTGGCCGGCATAGAAATCGAAGCTGGACAATTCGGCATCTGGCAAGGGAATCTCACGCATGTCTGTGACGTGCGGGTCCATGGGATAAAAGGGCAAAGACTGACTGTATTCGACACCCTTCATCGGAGGTAAGGGCAGCTTCCCCGCCGGTCCTGCGCGTTTGACTGCCGCCGGTCGTGGGGGCTGAACGGGCACAAGTGTGTATTTACCCGGCAGACGAGACCATTTGGGTTTCAGCAGAAAGACGGAAACGTTCTTCACGTCATTAGGAAGAACAAAATACTTCACTCCAAAAGGTAGCGCAGGCCAGCCCACCCGATCCGTCAGGCCACCCCGTTTCAGAGTGATCAGGTCGTACTCAAAAGATCGCCCCACTACGAAGTCCTCTTGGGAAAAGGACACCGGATATGTAAAGCTTCCCTTGTTCGTCCTACTCTTCGTGCTCATTGGATCCTCCGGCCTTGCCTCGTCTATCGTTTGGGATCAGATCGGTTGCGTGCTTCGATCACACCAAATGTTCGCTCAAAGGACATTTTTCAGTGTTAACCAAGTATTTACTACGACTCCTCTTCTCCTGGCTCCTCCTCGTAGCTGGTACGAACCCACTGCCTGTCGTCCCAATACACGGGTCTTTCATTTCGCAGAAGGTCAACCATAACGGCAAATTCGTTGGGATCAGAAAAAGTGGGCCAATGCCAATTGCCGTCTGCGTCTTTTACCCCCACCTTTCCCCTATGGTTTTTGTAGTCCCATCGGGCATAGTATCGCGTGATTTCCTTCCAGGCCATGTCGACCTCCTTTCCTTATGGGGTTAAAATACCTCCTTTGGAGAGTATATCACATCTTGACAGCACGCCCTTTGTATAAATTGCGGTTCGCGCTCTTGCATCCTTGTCGGTCATTTAGTTCCGACATAGAACGAACGCATTGCTCTCGCCTAATATTGAATTTGTCCCATGTCAAGGGCGGCCCCCGTTTTAGATATGAAGAAAGTCATGATTATATGGATGTCCCCATCCTCCCTGGAACGATAGTAGGGACAAAGTGTCTCATATATCCTCTGCCAGTTTATTCTATCGGAGAGCCGGACCAACTCGTCGGTGCGATCGATGTACTTTCGAAGGAGCGAATCTTCAAATGTATATTGCCGGCACCAACGGATAGATATCGATTTGATCTCTTGTTATTTTAAGAGTTCTGGCAGAAAACTGTGAAATACGGATCGCTGAGGCGGATTCTCTTAGTATGATATTAGGGGGCTTTCGCCCGGACTTTGAGTGGCGACTAACCTCTGATTGGTTTATAATGATTTGTCAACTTGCATCAAGAAAGGGTAGCTATGGCAAAAGATGATGTTAAGACAATCCGATCCTCAGAAACGTTAAACCATGCCAACGGTCAACCCAACCCATTATCAGAGCAGGCGGCTGCAAGAAGCATCCTTGATCATGCCCTAGAGAGCGTGCTTCCTGAATCAGCCTTACGACGATACGTAAGGATTGATGACGCAACCAATATCTTAACGGTAGCGGGAAGAGAATACAACCTCGATAACCTTAACAAAATATTCGTTGTAGGTGGCGGCAAGGCAGCTAGACGCACCGGCGCAGAATTAGTGAAGATTTTAGGTGGTAGGATTACTGCGGGCGTCTTGAATGTCTACCGAGACCAGGCCAAGGAACCTATCTCAGATCGAATCAAGCTTTTTGCCGCTGACCATCCTACTCCCAACAAAGAAGGAGTCGAAGGGGCAAGGAAATTGGTAGCGCTGTTAAAGAGCGCGGACGATAAGACCCTCGTCATTGCTCTCATCTCAGGTGGCGGCTCTTCCTTAATGGCTCTGCCTGTAGAGGGAGTCAGTTTAGAGGAGTATAAGGCTATCATCAAATTGCTGCTTACAGTTCCAGCCACCATTGATGAAATCAATGCAGTGCGAAAACATCTCGATCCGTTAAAAGGTGGCGGGATGCGAAAATTTGCTGAACGTGCCGGTGGGGTTGTCTCTCTGGTTCTATCCGATGTCCCTGTAACCAAGACGGGAGTTGTGGACGACCCATCCGTCATCAGCTCAGGTCCAACGGTGGGTGATGATTCGACGTTTCAGATGGCTAAGAAAGTCCTTAATGAATACAACATCTGGGATCAGGCTCCACTCCCCGTCAAAAAGTATATCGAAGCCAACGTTGGGAAGGACGATTACGAGACCCTGTCCAAAGATTCATCCCTCTTAGCCGAAGATAAAAGCCAATATGTCGTGATTGCGAACAATGACCAGGCTATGGAGGCAGCGAAAGAGAGAGCAGAGCAGCTTGGCTACACCGTGAACGTGATTGGCTGTAGAACCGGCACAACAGAAGATAAGATCAAAGCAGAAGTAACCGAAGAAATCGAAAATATCTGGAAGGTCATTACTCCGTATTTGAGTAATAATGACAATATAACCTTTGCCAGTTTCTCTACGGATGGGATAGACGGAAGCTCCGACGTCGCGGGAGCTATTGCTGATATGAATACCCTGGAGCTGGCCAAAAACAAGAGACTTGATTATAGGAACTATCTTGGCCATTATGACTCAGCCACCTTCTTTAAGACACTGGGCTTGGCGATTGCACCCGGTCCTACTGGCACGAATGTTGCCGACATAAGTTTGGTCCTCATTACCAACCCGAATGATCCTTATCGAAAGATCGCCTTCATCTTTGGAGGTGAAGCGACAGTGAAGATTCAACTTCCAGACGGCCAAAAACCTGGCTCCGGCGGAAGGAACACTCACCTTGCCCTTCTGGCCGCAGAGAAATTAGCTCAACTCAACAAGCCCAATTAACGCATGGATAGAGAGCCCATCCGGAAAGGCCTGATCAAGGCAGGTATCTCTGAATCCCAGATTGAGATTGGTGAGGCATCCCTTGGGACTGTTGAGCGATCTGGGATCAGCTCAACCCCATTGTTTGGAATGCTCTCAGCTTTCTGCTCTTCTCGGTACGATGCAGATAAACTCAAACGACTCTGAACCTGTATTTCTGAAGTTATGCGGCTCGTTTTCATTGACATAGACGTAATCGCCTGCTTGTAATTGGTGTTCGTTACCCGTTGCATCTATCACGATACCGTTGCCTGCTTCGATCTTGACCAAATGCGGAAAATCGTGGCTATGATGTGGGCTTGTTCCTCCTGACCCTAAGCTGAAATAGCGCAACACAATCTCGTTCGAGCCGTCGTCTGGGCCTATTACGATTTGTTTCTTCACATTATCATAGTCCTTCAACTCTACGGATGGGGCCTCACTGAGTCTCTTTATGACCATAGTTTCCTCCATTCATTATTGCTGCCCATCCTAACGGATGGACAGCTCAAGTAATGATGCCAGAAGACCCGCGCTGCGACTGCCCGCCAAGGTTTCCAGCTTTGGCTAAGCGCCTCGAGCGCTTCTGACGAAGGCCTTGTTTCGAGCCCCTTGACGTGCTGAACAGCTACAGCTAGGGCTAGATCACCTATCGGCCAGACATCTGGCCGCCGCAGCGCCATCAAAAGATAGATATCCGCCGTCCATCGACCGATACCCGTTATCTTGAGCAACTCTGCCCGAGCCTGATCATCATCCATCCCCTGGAGCCCCTTCAGATAAAGGGAACGTTCGGTGATCGCACGCGCAAGGCTCCTGCAGTAACGACTTTTCTGACGGCTGAACCCAATTTGCCTCAACGTCTCCGCGTCCAGCTTCAGAAACTCAGCTGGGTTGAGAACCGGAACAGCGTGTCGAAGGCGATCGAAAGCAGCCTTTGCAGAAGCAAGAGAAACCTGCTGCTCGAGAATTATGTGCACCAGGGTTGGGAATCCGGGCGCGCGCTTCCACATCGGCGGTGGGCCGAAACTCGACAGAACACACCCAAGATCAGGATCTCGGTCTCCCAGGATTGCCAACGCCTGGTCAAACGCTGGTCTTGTGAGTCGTTCAGTTGTCATCTTTCCACGCACTCTAATGATCTGACCATTTCCGATTCTGAATACGCAACCGTCGTCAGACTGCTTCGATCGTTGAGGGGGGCTTTGGCGCTATGTTGTACGTGACGCTGACGATGCCAGGCACGTTGCGGATAATCTCACGGGCGAGATTATCAAGAATTTCGAACAAAAGGCGCGTCGGTGTTGCAGTGCGCGCATCGACGCTATCCCAGCAACGCACCTCGATCTGCTGGCCGAAATCGCGCTTGCCTTCGCGCATTCCGGTTACGCGGTCTTCATGAAGGATCGCCAGGTGCTGGAATGCACCGGTGCCCTTGAGCAACC
>NZ_CDLUDY010000229.1:0-5985 GCF_975968855.1 Petrachloros mirabilis | reverse complement strand
GGCAGGAGCCGGATGGCCCTTAGCCTTGATAAAGTCGCCGTATTCTTTGTTCGAGACCTCATATTTATCGATCAAGTAGGAATCCAGGAACACCACATGGGCTGGGCCTTCGTCGTTAAATGCCTCAGCCGACCAAGGAGTCTGCATTCGTCTCTCATAAGGAGTAGGCTTCTTGTTTGAGTTAACAGGCTGGTTTTTATCGATTCCCATGACTGAAGGCCCGTGCCCCACATAGATCATGTCTTTGGGTATTAAGGTCTCAGCCTGAGCTGTTCCGCTCATGATCGCGAAGCCGGTTAAGAACAGTACCGGCAGTATGACTTTGGGAACTTTCATCACAATCCTCCATCCCTTGTGGACTCCGGTGGGGAGCGGTGTACCGCTCCCCATTCGGTTGGGTGTTATTTCTTTTTCGTGGTTTTCTTGATCAGATCCCTAGTGGCCAGATATTCCTTGTTACCCGGATCAGCTGCCAAAGCCTTTTCAATGGACGCCAACGCGTCAGCATTCTTCTCAGCACCCATGGCCACTAGAGCTGCGATGAAGGCGTCGCGACCTGCCTGCATCGCGTCTTCAGAAACAGCAGTACCCGACTTGGCGCATCGGAATCCGAGACCGACCCCGTAGGAGTTATTCGCTGGTTGATTCCAGAAGCGATGGCTTGTGTGTAAAGAGGTCTCCGGCGCAAGCCAGGATCCGCCTCTCAACACTTTGACCGGGCCCTGGTTCGCAAAATTGTAGCCCTTGTCCGGCCCTTGCGGATTCAGTGCCACGCTCTCCTTGTAGTACTTCGGGTCATACCAGTCAGATACCCATTCGAACACATTGCCAGCCATGTTGTAGACTCCGAATCCGCTCACGCCATCAGGATAGGAGTCGACCGGCAAGGAATGACCGACATTTTGCCCGTAGTTGGCCTTCTTAGGATCGAGCTTGTGCCCCCAGGGATAATGATTGTCGCCCTGCGGCCCCTTCGCGGCCCGCTCCCATTCCGCCTCCGTCGGCAGCCGCTTGCCATCCCACTTACAGAAGGCATCAGCATCGTTCCAGCTCACGCCGACGACAGGCTGATTCGGCTTGCTCAAACGTGGATCGTCCCAGTAGGCAGGCGCGGGATGCCCCGTGGCCTTCATGAATTCCTTGAATCGGGCGTTGGAGACTTCGTACTTATCGATCATGTATGAGTCGACCACGACCTGATGGGAGTCCTCGTCATAATGTTCATGGCTCCCCATCGTAAATTCGCCCCTGGGAATCGAAACCATGTCCTTATGATTATTTGGTTTCTCCCCCGCCATCGAAAGGGAAACAGAGCCGGCTACTAACAATACCGCTAGGCCTGCCTGTAGAAGAATTTGACTCCGCATCGGATACCTCCTTGTTTGAGAAAAACCAGGTTGATACTGGTTGGTTAAAACAACGCCGTCACCTGACACTCGATTGCCCGCACCGATCCCGGGACTGTTCTCCCGTTTCCGATCTCCTGTTGCCGTCTCCGGTTTTGAAGAATGACGGGATCAACGACCTCACCACACTGCACACAGCGGCAGGAGACGAAATCGAGTTCTCCTGTGCTGCTGAGCAGGTCTGTGCAGAACTCTCTGACCAGGAGTCCCCCACAGCGAAGGCATCCCGCTACGGAATGTCCAGGGGTTGAATGCCCCCCCTCCTCTTGTAACGTTTCCACTAATTCCCTTCTCGATTCAACCTTGCTCGCCATAATCACCTCCGCATAATTTATATTGTTCACTGTTTGTTCACTGTGTGTCTAATGTATAAACAATGTTGTCCAATGTGTCAAGTGTTTTTTAAAAAAATATTTGACAAACATTGAACACCATTATATATTCGAGCTACGAAAAATGAATACTCATAGAATTCAAAGAGTTGCAAAACTTACTGGCCTTTCAAAGGACGTCATCCGGGTGTGGGAGCGCCGTTTTGGCCTCCTAAAACCGACGAGGGGCGCCAATCGTTACCGCAACTACTCTGATGACGATGTCACCCTATTGCGGTACCTGAAGGCGCAACTCGACGCTGGAGCATCGATAGGAGAGCTCTCAAGAGTAGGGCGTGAGGAACTTCTCAAACGCGCGTCAGCCAGCACCCCACCAGTGCCAGTTCTCAACAACACCTTCTCCAGACTGCTGCAGGAATTGCTTTCCGCTCTAGATCCACTTGATCGTGTGACCTTTGAGAGGCGCTTGAATGGAGCTGTGGCAGTCGTTCCGTTTGATGAGGCGTTACACGGGGTTTTGCTGCCACTGCAGGAACAGGTGGGTCAGTTGTGGCATGACGGCCACATTAATGTAGCCATCGAACATTACGTCACGAAGCAGATCCAACAGAAGATTTTCTCGGCCATGAATCAACTTCCCGTCGCCGACTTCGGACCTAAGATTGTTGTCGCATGTCCTCCGGGTGAAGAGCACGACATCGCCGCATTGACAGTGGCCTATCGATGTCGCGTCCATGGTTGCCGAGTCTACTACCTAGGAGCCAACGTGCCTGTAGCTTCACTGACTAAACTCTGTAATGCGGTGAGGCCTGACCTTACAATTATCTCATTCCCTCTCACACTCCCTGAAGCGAAAGCTGAAGAACTGGTCCAGGCTCTCTCCAAAGAACTGAGTCCTATCTCCAATCTAGCTGTCGGCGGAGATGGGGCTATCGCCATGCGGGCGCACTTTGCAAACTCCGGAATTGCTGTATTGGAGAGCTTCGGTCATCTGGACAAAAGGCTCGAAAAACTGATGCGGCAATCTCTAGCCCAGGCGTAGCCAAGGGAACATTCGAAAGATACGTAACGTCTCCCGTTTTTTTAGACCCTGACGCTATCCTTTTCGCTCGCGATATTTGGCACATGAGACGGCTCAAATCTCGCCACATGGGAGGTGCTGCTCATGAGAACGATCAATAAGACAAGCCCTCATAGGACAAGAACATTCGTCCGGGATCTTATGCTTGGAGCACCCATCGGTTTTTGTCTATTGTTGTCGGGTTGTGTCAGTCCCATCGCTATCAACAGGGCAATGGTGGCATACGATCAAAGTGTGATGAAGGCGGAAAAAGAGCTATTGCTCATAAACCTCTTGCGCATGCGAGACGAAGAATCTCCTCACTTCACAATCACATCGAGTATCGCCGCGACGTTCGACTTTCGGGTCTCGGGAGCACTTTCTGGGGAAGTCTTTCACGACGATATATTGGGTCTTCACCTCGGAAGTGAAGTGGCTGAAAATCCAACGGCCACCATGATCCCGGTACAAGGGGAGGAATTCACCAGGCGCGTCCTCTTACCGCTCGACCATTCCCGCTTTGAGTTTCTTTCTCATCAACCTCACCATTTGGCTGCGCTCCTACGTATGGCTGTTCGTGAAGTCGAAACAGCTCCTGAAAAGGGCGGCCATCGTGTGATCGTCAACTCACCTGGTTACCGTGAAGAATATATGGAATTTCGTCGCCTTGTTCTCCATCTCACCTACCTGCACTCAATCCACCGCCTGTACATTGCCCCCCTGGTCTATGAAGAAGAGCAAGATTTTCCCGACAACTTTTCCTTACATGCAACCAACATCGAGGGCATTCTCGACAGAGGCGGCCGGTTCGAGCGAAAAACTGATGGGTCAGGGTATGTCCTCAAACGTATCGTCTACGGCCGCACCATCATGACCAATTATCCACTTGCAAGCTTAAGCAACCAGGAGCGACGGGCTCTCGACTTGCAGGCGAAACACTTGAAGACCAACGAGATTCCCATAGATATCAATGCCGGCCACCCTGGCGGCAGTTATCCTATCCATGCGATTCTTCGTCTTCGGAGTCTCTACGAAACAATGAGATTCGTCTCGAAAGGACTTGGTTCGGAGGCCGAATTTGATGTGGATCCTGATCCAGGCACGGGAATTATCACGCAACAATATGCCACTGCGGAAATTAATCCGGCTTCAACATTCCAACTCGAAAGTGGAGACGCACTCCCCGAGGACACCTTTGTTTCGACCCAATTCAAGGGCCAATATTATTGGCTCCCGGATATCAAAGATACACCGAATCTTTCCGAGTCTTGGAATCGTGAGGTGTTTGCCATGCTTCATACCATGTATCAACTGAGTGTGAGCGATGCCGTGACCAAAGCCTCTTCGCCCGCGATCGCGATTACAAAATGACGGTGAGATCCGTTCAGAAGACCTAACGATGACAGAAAGTAGGCGAAGTTTTTCGGTGACCCGGCGCGCGACATTGGGAAGGCCGTTGGTAATCCACAATTGCTCGAGGCCTTTTGGTTGCTACAAAGCGCAGTAAATTGCGAGATCAGCGAGTGCCAGAAGACAATAGTACAAAGTGCGAAGTGTTAAGATAATACTTCTACAATTCGTGCGAGCGCCGGCCTGAAGAGAGAAGGTATGGCCTATGAACCCATTCTATCAAGCTGCCTATAGACTCACAGAAAAGGGAGCCGTGCCTGACCCAATGATCCGCCTTGCCATTCGCATGTTGATCAGGAAGCGTCTCCTTGAGATCAAGCGCAATAATGGAGAACCCGGTTCCACTGCACAAGCAAGATTAATCGAAAACATGCGAAAGTCGCCCATCGCGGTTGTTCCGGAGAAAGCCAATGCCCAGCATTACGAAGTGCCCGCGGCATTCTTTGAGGCTGTTCTGGGACCGCATCTCAAGTACAGCAGCGCGTATTGGGCGGACGATGCGGTCACGCTCGCTGACGCGGAGGCGGCAGGCCTACAGGAGACCTGCGGGCATGCCCGACTTCGGGATGGGCAGACGATCCTGGAGTTGGGGTGTGGGTGGGGATCGCTCACGCGCTGGATGGCCAAGGCCTATCCCAACAGCCATATTGTTGCCGTTTCAAACTCTAAATCACAGCGTGAATTCATTGAAGCGAGGGCCAGGCAAGAAGGCTTCGGCAACATCGAGGTGCAGACGTGTGACATGAACAATTTTGACATCGGGCTGGCGCGGTTCGATCGTGTGGTTTCTGTCGAAATGTTCGAACATATGCGTAACTGGCCGAAGCTTTTCTCAAAGGTCCATGGATGGTTGAAACCGGGGGGCCTCTTTTTCATGCACATCTTCGTCCATCGTACCGCCCCGTATCTTTTCGAAGACCGCGGTCAAAGCGACTGGATGAGCCGTCACTTTTTTACAGGCGGCATGATGCCTTGTGAAGCCCTGCCGCTGGCCTTTCAGGACCACGTTCGATTCGTGCAACGTTGGTGGTGGAACGGAACGCACTATGAGAAAACGGCCAATGCATGGCTGGCAAACATGGATCAGGCACGAGGCTCACTCTGGCCGCTGTTTGTCAGAACGTATGGCAAAGCCGACGCCCAGACCTGGTGGATGCGATGGCGGATGTTCTTTATGGCCTGTGCCGAACTGTTTGGCTACGAGAGAGGTGAACAATGGGGAGTCAGTCATTATCTCTTCGAGCGTCCCGGAACAAATGCGGCGTGAGCCCGGACTTCTTCAGGACTTTGGTCAACGTCGTGTTATTCCAGATCGGGTGGTTCGCCTGTGTACTCAGTGCGGCTGCCGGCCGTCCCTCGCTCGGGGCAGCCATAGCCGTCGGCATTGTAATCTTGCATCTCATTCAAGCTCCCATGCCACGCCAGGAGCTATTCTTAGTCCTTTCGGCCTTGGCCATCGGCGCAGCCTGGGAAAGTCTCTTGGTTTGGCTGAACCTGGTCGCATACGAAGTCGGGGTGATTGTCCGGTGGACCGCGCCTTACTGGATCATCTTAATGTGGGGACTGTTCGCGACCATTCTGAATGTTTCCCTGCGATGGCTGAGAGAGCGCTGGCTTCTCCAGACGCTGGCAGGGCTAGTGGGTGGACCTTTGGCCTTCCACGGGGGACACCGCTTTGGGGCGTTGGAATTTGGCAATGAACCGGTAGCCCTATTTGTCATAGGTACAGGATGGGCTGTCCTCACCCCTCTGCTCATGACACTGTCTGTCCGATTTG
>NZ_CDLUDY010000228.1:0-4889 GCF_975968855.1 Petrachloros mirabilis | reverse complement strand
GTCGTTCTAACCCTCCTCCCTTGCCCCGGTCATCGACGGATCGGGCCAACGGGAACACTAGGATCCACTCACGGGTGGATCCGAGGGGCACAGGCTACCTTGGGACCAGTGAAACGGCGCGCGAATCTTTCATCTCGTCCTCGCAGTGCCTTACGATAAAGTAGCGTGCCCCATTTTTTGTCCGCTCGAAGGAAACCGACCTGGTGTTTCACAGCCTGACAACCACGCCTCTTGATGGAAGCAACATTCGACGTGCTTTCACAGCCGCTCTCGATTCCGCCAAGATTGAACATTTCCATTTCCTTGATCTTCGGCACACCTTTGCGACGAGGATGGTGCGGGCTGGAATAGACCTCTATAAAGTGCAGCGTCTGCTCGGGCATAAATCACCGATCATGACGCAGCGTTATGCGCATCACTATCCGGAAAGCTTGCGCGATGGGGTGGACGCGTTAGAGGCAGGACGGTTGGTTAGCACAAATTTAGCACAGCCGCGTGGGGTGAGTCTGGCGAGGCTTGTCTGAGCTATTGAAAGACTGGAGCCGGCGACCCGGATTGAACGGGCGACCTGCGGTTTACGAAACCGCTGCTCTACCAACTGAGCTACGCCGGCACCTGGAGGAAGGTTTATAACCTACACGGGTTTGTTGCCAGCCTCAAGGGCTTTTTCTTGTCGGGTCCTTCCCGTCAGTAGGCAAGAAAAGAAGGGTTATTCAAAACTGGCCATAGCCTGCCCCCTGACGAGCGCTTCTTGTCCGACATCCGGCATGCAGAAAGGTTCCTGCTCATTCCCTAAAACTTCTTTGGCCATCATCGCTACCCGCCCTTTGGTGTAGGTGCAGAGTTCTCCGGCAATGACCGTTCCGTTTTTGTCGAGGTCTGCCGCACCGCCAAGGCCTTGGAGCAATTGAAACGTAAACAGCCCGTGACGCGCGGGTTCAAACATGTGTGCTTCTTGCACGGCGCGATTGCCCACCATCCACATGATCTTGTCCTGACCTTCGCGTTCTCTGTCCCAAAAGAGCACCGTCTGATTTGTTTCCACCGATGGTTGTGCATGCTCGATTGAGATATCCAGCATGATAATGGCCCGCTGGATCGGCAACCTGGCCAGGATGTCTTGCACGCGCTTGAGGGAATACAGTCGGCTACCGGTGGTACCGGATGCATCGAACGGAACAAGAGAAAGATCGCCTGTGTCCGGCTCAATGACAACTCGTCCGGAGAAATAGACGTACACGACCGTTGCCTGATTGACGTGTTTCGGAAGCCAATCTTCGAACGCTTCAGCTAGATCGCTCTTCAGCGCGTGGCCATCGACGAGTTGCCGCACCCGCTCCGGCGGAATGCCTCCGAGCAGACTCCAGTACTTCGCAACAACCTCGGCATCCTGCACCGCATACTTCACCCGCGACACCGCATTGTCACGATACCGCCCAATTCCGATGGCAATTCCGATGGCATGAGGTTGTTTCAGTTTCCCGGATCCGGTCGGTACCGCGTCGACATCGATCGATTCCGGGTTTTCATCAGAGCCACTCTCCGGCTTCAACGCGACCGGAAACTTCTTTACCAACGGAATCCGCGCCAGCGAAGAGCTGCTTCGAAGCGTGAGTGTCAACTCGGCCCTTATTGGGTTTTTGATGGCTCCGGCCTTTCCTTGCACGGACAGATGCCTCTCCTCTCCGGGCATAAGGCTTCCGATAGGCAAGGCCCCGGGTAGTTTCTCAACCAGTTCTGGCGTCCCGTTGATCAGGACTTCGATGCCGGACACCTCTCCCGGTCCTTCGTTCTTCACTTCGATCTCAACGGAAATATTTTCGCCTGCCTGGATGGTCTGATTCTGATTTTCCCCACGAACGATTGCCCTAAACAACAATGACGATGGTTCGTCAGAAGGCTGGTGGTTTTCCCGTAATTCGGCAGCGGTAACCGTCGCCGTCACAACCATAACGGCACAGAGAACGAGAAATCGCAACACAACGTGCTCCATCAGTAGTTTCTTCCTTATACCCAAAATCCTCGTACATCACAATGCACGGGCCTTTTCGGACAATTGACAGTGCCGGGCCCCTCGGCTAAGGTCGCCACGATGTCCGGCATATTGACTTCTCCTCCACAGTCCTCAACCCTTTCCTGGTCTCTCATAGGGCGGCTGATTCGCTTCCAAAACCCAACAGGCACATGGCTCCTTCTTTTCCCCACCATGTGGGCATTGGTGCTGGCAGCCCGAGGCCTTCCCCCTTGGGACCTTGTCATCATCTTTTCACTCGGATCGTTTTTGATGCGCAGTGCCGGCGTAGTCTTGAACGACCTCGCAGACCGGTCATTCGACCGTCAGGTGACGCGAACCAAACAGCGTCCGCTCGCCTCCGGTGAGTTGACAACGGGGCAGGCCGTCGCCGTCTTGACTGTCCTGCTTATGCTCTCAGGACTGTTGGTCTCGCACCTGAATCTATTGACGATCTGCTTAAGCCCGATCGCTGTTCTCCTGGCTATGCTCTATCCATTCGCAAAACGCTATATCCATATCCCTCAAGCCATTCTGGGCATTGCCTTCGGATGGGGAACGATCATGGCATGGACGGCCCTGCGTGATTCATTAGACACAACGGGGTGGCTCGTGTTTGTCGCTACAGTGTGCTGGGCGATCGGATACGACACGATCTACGCCATTCAGGATCTGGAAGATGACCGGCGGATCGGCGTGAAATCTTCGGCGCTGTTCTTTGGATCCTCAGTGTGGGTTGCCGTGGCAGTCAGCTTGACCGCAATGCTCTGTATTCTTGGAATAGCAGGCGCGAGTTCCGGAATCGGATGGTTGTTCTATGGGATACTGGCTGTCGTCGGCCTATTCTGTTTCAAGCAGGTTGTGATACTGAAGAGTCAACAGGTTGACACGCGACACGCCTTCCTGATGTTTCAGCAACACGTTTGGTTTGGAACAGCGATTCTAGCCGGGTTGCTCTTCGGATTCGTACTCTAAGCTCAGCTGGCCGGCTGATCCGTCGGAGGTTCCCCCTTCGGCGCGCGCAACGTGCCGAGATACATCACCACCGCCTTGGCATCGTCATCGCTCACGCCAAGTGCCGGCATCCTCGTTTCGGGTTTCATCGCCTGGGGGTTCTTCACCCAGCGATAGGCCCAGGTCCCGTTTAGGCGGAACCCTGCACGATCCAAAGCGGGACCGACTTTTCCGCCTTCACCTCCGATGCTGTGGCATCCGTTGCAACCGTACTTGTTCGAATAGAGTCTCTTGCCGAGCTCGATCATCGGACCGACCTGGTCTTCCTTCACCGTCAAATCCGGTCTGGGGATGTTGAGCCCTTTCCCGGGCCGTGTCGAAAAGTTGTTCACAGCAGCCTGTGCAACATCCAGTTCTTTCTTCGCCTGAGCCATCTCCTCCTGCTCCTTGGCATAGGCGGACTCATCGACTTCGACATCCTTATTTGTTGCCTCACTCTGCTTCTCGGCCTCGTCACTGGCCTTCTGTTCAGCCGCTTCGTAGGCCTGCTTGGCCTGGTCGAATTTTTCCTGTGCCGCCTTGAGAGCTTCTTCCAATTCCTTCTTTCGTTCTTCCACTTTGAACTCAAGCTTCATGCCGTGCAACGAGCGGACGTAACCAACGATGGCCCAAATTTCTTCTTCCGACAGCGTGTACTTGAAGCTCGGCATTGTCGGCACGGCAAACTCGTCGTCGCCAATCTTGTCGCCCCCCTCGCTTGTGTCCTTCATGTCGCGCGAGATCGTCATGAAAATTTCCTCATCCTTAAAGGTACCCATTTCGGACTTATTGGACAGGTCCTTGGGCCGAGGATCCGGCATCGAGGACCAATTGAATCCTTCGTTTTGCCGTCCATTCTCGCCGTGACAATGCATGCAGTAGTGGGCATACAGTTCCTGGCCCTTCTTCTGCTGCTCACTCGCACAACCACCGGCGACGACGGCCCATACACCCATAAGGCCGGCCACCGCCCCCATGACTTGCAGCCTTGCCGCCTTCATGCTGACTGCCCTTTCTTCAGTTTACGGATCAACACGAATTGGAACGCCAACGCGATCCCCATGGCCAACGCAGCGTAAAAATAGCTCGAATAATCCGGTGGCGCTTCGGCCCGGAAATACCACCAAGACGACACAGCCTTCTGGGACCCCTTTTCGACAAGATCTCCCGCTGCGTCCTTTCGTCCGTCCCATACGGCAAAGGCGATATTGATGAATTCGCCGGGCTTGATCTGCGTGTCTTCCTCAACATGCTCTGTCGAGAGATCCCGCGAGAACACGACTTTCCACGTTCCATTGGAATAGGCACCCTTGGCCGAGACGTCCTGATGCTCTTGAGTTTTTAGCGTCCCGAATCCCTTGGCGTTCATATCAACCGCTTTGTCGTCTTTGTTCTTCCAGAACCAAATGTTCACAGGACCGCCTTCCACCTGAAGCATCGGCTGACCGTGCGCAAAGTGCGCCTTTTTGTCGCCGACCATAAACTCCAGTCCCCCCTCGGCGGGCATCTTCCAGATCTGAGGCTCACCACTTCGATTCGAGGTGAAGTAGATCCATCGGCCGTCGGCGGACCAGTGTCCCACGTACTCATGGGAGGGTTCCGGCGTCAGACGCCGCGGAATCCCCCCCTCGGCGTCGATGACGTAGATGTTTCCGTCACCCGCCTCCACGGAATCGAACAGGATCCACCGACCGTCCGGGGACCAGTCGGCCGATCCCGTGTGCTTCTCGTAGTCGGTCAGCTGGACCGGGTTGGAGCCGTCGCTCTCGCACACCCAGATGTTGCCCACACCGGTGCGGTTCGATGAGAACGCGATCCTTCGACCGTCCGGAGAATAGTCAGGATGATAGTCGAGGCCACTGGAGGCAATGAGCTTCTCCGGCTC
>NZ_CDLUDY010000227.1:0-4256 GCF_975968855.1 Petrachloros mirabilis | reverse complement strand
GGCTTTTCCCTCTATCTCTCTCTTTGGGACTGGCCATTCCTCGGCCAGCAACGACGCTTCATCGGCTTGGACAACTGGACAAGACTGTTGGGTGACCGAGAGTTTTGGGCTGCGCTGAAAGTCACGGCGCTCTATACGTTGGGGAGTGTGCTTCCCAACACTGTCTTATCCCTGATGTTGGCCCTGGCACTCAATCGTCGTCTGCGGGCCAACCTACTCTATCGCTTGGCATTTTTCTTACCGGTGGTCCTCTCAACCATTGTAGCAGCCCTTTTCTGGGAGTGGGCTTTGCAACCCCAACTGGGGCCGGTCAATCGAATATTGCGGGCGCTCGGTCTGCCCGACCCCGGTTGGCTAGCTGACCCCGCTTGGGCGTTGCCAGCGCTGGTTTTGATTCACGTCTGGCGTTTCACCGGTTATTATGCCCTGATCTTGCTGGCTGGCCTGCAAACTATTCCCGGCGTTTATTACGACGCTGCGGCCATCGCCGGTGCGGGAGGCTGGGCGCGCTTTCGCCACGTCACCTGGCCCTTGTTGCGCCCGACGACGGCACTGGTGTTGATTACTGGCGTGATTTATGCTAGCCAAGCTTTTGGCCCGGTCTATGTGCTCACCGGGGGCGGCCCAGCCCGCAGCACGACGACATTGGTCTTTTATCTCTACGACCGCGCTATCGGTCTGCGTGAGTTGGGCTATGGAGCGACCCTCGGCTGTCAATCAAAGTTGCTGGCCGATCGCGCTACCTTTTTGGCATCATCTCGACGCATCGAAATACCCAGATCCAGCCAATGGATGACATTGTAATAGCGATACCTGTCGCCGCCGACGTATTCACGAAGAATCGACTTGATCCGCTTCGCAGGGAGCGCCCGTACAGCCAGGACAACGGCGGCTTTACGAACCCCCGCCGACTTGTGGTTGAAGAGGGCGAGCAAGGCATCCTGTGATATTTTTGCAAACCGTGATTCCGCGCATAGTTCAATTGCCTTCTTCAAAATAACCGTTGGCATCTCAAGAGTAAGAAGATCTGAGGTGGAGCCTTTCTTGCCGATTGAAGTTATGGCCCTCGCGACTTCGACTTGAAACTCCTCATCATCCGATATCGTTAGAAGTGTCGCACCGGTCCTTGGACCCTTGGCGTTCGCAAGCATAAGTATATCAGCCCACTCACCGTGCCTTCCAAGATACTCAGCATCATGCTTCGACGCCTCTGCGTAGCCATCTCTAAGGTTGGCCCTTATCCTCTGCAAATCCTCAGGCTTTTGAGCCGCACACAGCACATTCAACCCCTGCCTAGTGAGCTTTTTGCGTAAATAATCCTCGAAGTCTCTCGTGTTCTTGACGAGATTCTGACTGGCAACGTCATCACCAAATGCAGCCTCCATCCGTCGAATCCGCTCTGCGAAATACGCACTGAACCTATCGTCTACGTCGCGACGAAGTTCATCCGCGCGATTCCTGAAATACCTTTCTACGAGTGCGAAGTACGCAGCGTCATCGTACATCAGGCTCGCCGCAACTTTCTTCTCAAGCTTCGCCTCAGAGAGTCTCTTCAACTCATCCAACTGATACTGTTTAAAAAGTTCCTTTCCAGCCTCGTCTGAGCCCGCCGTACTGCCCAAACCCAGGAGACCAGACCTAGACTGCTTTTGTGGCAGGACAAGAATCTTCTTGATCTCCTCTTCAATAAGCGGCTTCCCAAGTTTCAATAACACCTTGACAGCCTCATCACGTACTAGAGCATTGCTATCTCCAGTTAGACGTTCAGCCATACCGATATCCAATGCACCACGATCATGCAGCGACTTCATTGCGCACAGTCGGACCTGCGAGTTGCGATGTTCAAGGCCAAGAAGCAACACGGAGGTTTCCAAGCCATCGAACCCCGATAGCACAGACGCTAGTAGAGGAGCGTTGAGCGTCTCAAACTGTGACTCCAGGGCCAGCTCTTGGGCCTCCTTCGCCTGACCAGTTCGGAACAGAATTCCGATCATGCACTCAAGTGCGCTGCGAGATGTCCCGGAGTCGCTCCGATCATATTCCTTCTTCGTTATCTCCAGATCCCCCGCAGTACCGCATTTGGTGAGATATCCGAGAGCTGCCGTCCGCACTCTGGTCGATGACTCATCTGAGAACCAGGCGTCGATGAGCCTGTCTCGTTTGATCACGTCATCAGCCGTAGGGATATCGAGAGCCAGTGCGGTCAACACCGAAATCGCCCCAACCTTCTCGTTATCGTCATTTCCGAAGAGCGAGGAGACAATAGCAGGATCGAATTGTGAATCCGCTAGAGCCGAATACCAACACCACAGGGGTACATTCTCGTTAGCAAGATGGCTAAAACCCAAGCGAGCTAGATACCGTTTTTCTCTCATACCTAGCTCCATTCCTTCTATGTGTGCCGCGAAGAGGACGTTGATGTCATGGACACCTAGATTCATCTCATCGTTGCCCGGCTTTGATATTAAGTTCGCTAACAATCTAAACCGTGCAACATCACTCGCTTCGAGCGTATCCAGAGAATCCGGCTGCTTTATCCTTTCGACAAGACCCTCAAGAAATCCAAAGCCTTCAGCAGACAGCGGAGACAATTCGTGCCCTCTATCGTCCTCCCCTGCCTTGCCAGAACCCGATCGCGTACTTTTCGTCCACAGCTCGTCGGGCTCGGATAATTCAGTCTCGGCCCTGACGCGATTTACATAGGCGGTGATGCATCTCCTAGCTAGCGTTTCCATATCCCTCACCGTCGAGAAGTTCTGAAACAGAATCTTCTTGCCAGCAATGATCCTTTTTTGAAACTCCAGAACTTTCTTCAGGTCATCACCCGGATCCACCATGAACTCGTCTGGGATTTGCTTGACGAAGAGTGAGATTTCGGGACTTCCGGTCTTCTCGCATCTTGCCATCGACCGTTCGAATTCCTCTTCGAACCCAGAGGAGAATTCTCCATCGTTGTCAGGCGGAGTACCCCACCTCTTCCAGATCATTCCAAGAAATAAATCGCACCGATCAAGATCTTGGTTTATGAGATGCTGCGGCCGGCCGAATCCCGCAACGGTTTCTTCCCACCCAATCAGTTCGACTTGATAACCAAGCTCGTTCGCCCATGACTCGTTAAATTCGTCAACCACTTCTCGAATGGCTTGTCGCTCTTCCTGAAGATCACCCGGGGAGGCCAGAAATGCGCGGATGATCTTTCGGGTACTAGGCATATCTAATTACCGAGACACGAGACTTTAAGGAAAGCCACCTACCGACACGATGGGGACTGCCCTCGACCTTGGACAAAGATGTTTTACAACTCAATAGGCTTCCTGAAAGTGTCAGCTTCAATCATCGCCCCCCTTTTATATTGAAAATAAAATATTACCCCATCCCGTCACCAAATTTCACTACTTTTCTGGACCTCATGGTCAGGCATTCTCATCGTTGATTTACAAAAAGATTTCCGGCTCTTTTCTGTCCCGGCATTTTTGCTGCAGCTTCTGAATTGCCGCTTGAAAATTTGGTTCATTCATGTGTCTTGCCTCTTCCGGGCAGCTTTTGACACACGCAAAGCATATAAGACATTGCCACCGGTCCGTCTGGGTTACATCATCGGGAGAAATTGCTCCGGTCGGACATACCTCGGCACACTGCCCGCTCTGTGTGCATTTTGAAGAATCTGTTTCCGGAGTCAGGGCCACTACCGATCGGGCTTTTTTAATCATATTCAAATTTACAGGTTCGACGTATGGATCCTGACCTGGAATCGCTAAAGAAGATACGCCCTCGAACGACTTCACGCTTTGTAGTTTCTCACGGACTGCGGCACCAAATTCCTGTGCCTTCCGTATATCACTATCATCAGGACGGCCCGGTGCAATCGGCTGAGCGCTTGAAGAATATGAATGCTCGGCAACGAAAGCACCACCGGCCACCGGAATTAATTTATCTGCCACCGCAATATCATGTAATTCTTTCAGGGCATCATCGAACGCTCTGTTTCCATAGACCACAACAAGTACGACAGGAGTCTGCTCCCCTTTTATTGATGTCAAGTATGATGTGATTTCCTCCGGTACACGACCGTAATATACCGGGGTTGCGAGGACAACAACGTCGTCTTTAATGGTCAGTGCCTGACCTTCACGGTGCGACCGTTTCGTTATGTCCACCAACTCAACAAATCCGGCATTAATGCCCTGAGCAATACCTTGTGCAATTGTTTTTGTTGTTCCTGTAGGAGAAAAATATAGACAGGATACCGATCGGAT
>NZ_CDLUDY010000226.1:0-5494 GCF_975968855.1 Petrachloros mirabilis | reverse complement strand
TGCAGGCTTCGAGGTTCATGAAGCGAGCGATGGGATGGATGCATTGGAGCGGTTGCAGGAGATGACGCGACCACCCAGTTTGATCCTTACCGACGTCATGATGCCACGCATGACCGGTCCCCAGCTTGCGAAGCAGGTGCATGAAACGATGCCCGGCACGCGTGTGCTATACATGTCCGGCTACTCCGATCAAATCCTGGAACCTGTTGGAAGCAGCCCGTTTGCCTTTATCGCCAAACCCTTTCGGGCCAGCGATCTCATCAAGGCCATCCGCGAAATTCTTGCTTGAACAGAAAGTCAATCGGTCCAGAGCCCCTCGCAGTTTGACTCATTATCTAGTCGGCAATTAGCTGCCTCGTTTCGTCCAAATGTTTTTGCAGGTAGGTCATGAATGGTGTGCCGCCAGTTCCCACTGCAGTTGGATTACTTGCGTGGATTTGATGCTGGCGATGGATGTAGCTGTCGGCGTACCCGATGTGAATCTCGCGAAACTGCGCGAGGAGATCCACACAACTGCTGTAGGCCTTCCAGAGTTCGGGTTGATGAGATTTTCGTTCACGAATATAGCGGGGAAGCAGAGGATGACCTTGATCATCTTTGGCAGCTTCAATTGCCAGCAGAAAGGCCCGGTGCCGGGGAGGCATATAATCACGCATCTCTTGTAAATACACGGTCAGAGGATCAGGGGTGTGGGTAATGCCGAGACCGGCGTCGAGGCAGGGTACGATGGAACTTTGGGCTCCGGTCTCCCCTCGAAATTGCTGCGGATGTCCTTCGTAAGCTGCGACGCCATCGTACCGTAATCCATTGGGGAGCAACGGGCTGTTCTTCCATCCATGGATGTAAGGTCGTACGCGTGTGTAATAGACATAAGGATCGCACCGTTCTTTCATCCTCAGCAATGTGTCGCGCATCGCCATTTGAGCTCCTGCGAGCATTTGCAACCCGTGGAGCACCTCATCGCCGTTTCCGTGAGCTGCGCCGTTCATTGCATACAAGAGCCCTCCTAACCCGTGGCCCGCTTGCCGCTCGATCTGAATGTGAACCACGACGAACCATTCTTCATCCAACCCTCCGAGGAAATTTTGCAGCAGCACGATGTTGTCGAGTTGAATCGGTTTGGTCGCATCGAGCCTGCGCCAGTTGTCGAGGGCATACGAAGCATAGGACAGCACTGGAGGGCGGCCCAGTCTTTTGGCAACTTCGAACCAAGGCTTGGCTAATTGCGGCGGTAGGCTCGCGGCCGGATGGTCCGGAGCCTCCCACACATAGGCATGCCCTGCGAACGAGAGAATCCGCATCGCGGCACGGAGCTCTTGATCATGCCAGGCTGCAGGAATTGACCGAAGGAGATCCGAACGGTCGTCGATGAATCGCTTGACCATCTGAGCACTCAACAGTTTCGGCAGCTCATGGCCGAGGAGATTCAAGGTTGGAGCATCCGGGACCTCTACAAGCGGATCCTCCGGCAGAAAACCATGATCAGAAGAGAGTCCGTAATCGGAAAGGGAGAAAGGGGCGAAGTGTGTCGATCTCATCGGAGCCTCCGGTAGTATGAACCTTGGCGCCTGACTTCACTCTACCACTCCCATTTTATATTTCAATGGAACGGCTCGTAGACTGGCGACCGGAGTGGCTGTGATACAGGGCTTGTCAGACCTGCTCTGCTCAAGGGGGTGGCTCGATCGCGAACAAGTTAGGGATCCCGTTGGCTTGCTGGCGATATGCGTGAAGGCTCAGGCCATCTGGCGTGCTGAAGTACAAAGGCCGCTTCGTGATGAAGCGGCCTTCTGACTAATTTGTCCACCGCGACTCGATCTTATGTTCCCATTTCCCAGGATGCGAGATACTTCTTCTGTTCCCCCGTCAATGTATCAATAGCCACGCCCATACCCGCCAGTTTGAGCCGCGCGATTTCCTTGTCGATCGCCGCAGGAACCGGGTACACCTTCTTCTCAAGATGTTTGTAGTTCTTCACAATATATTCCGCGCCAAGCGCCTGATTTGCGAAACTCATGTCCATCACACTGGAGGGATGGCCTTCGGCCGTTGCGAGATTTACCAGCCGGCCCTCGCCGAGGAGGCTCACACGGTTGCCGCTCTTTAGGGTGAACTGTTCCACGCCTGTACGGACGATTCTTCGTTTCTTGCTCAACTTTTCCAGTGCCGGGATATCTAACTCGACGTTGAAGTGGCCGCTGTTACAGACAATCGCACCATCCTTCATCGCCGCAAAGTGTTCGCCCCGGATGACATGGATGTTGCCCGTGACGGTGACGAAGAAATCGCCGATCCGGGCCGCTTGTTCCATCGGCATGACGCGGAACCCGTCCATGACGGCTTCCAATCCCTTCAAGGGATCGACTTCAGTGATGATCACATCGGCGCCCATGCCCTTTGCCCTCATGGCAATTCCTCGACCGCACCAACCGTAGCCCACCACCACGACGACCGAGCCGCAGATTAAGCGATTCGTCGCGCGCACGATCCCGTCCATTGTGGATTGCCCGGTCCCGTAGCGGTTGTCAAACATGTGCTTTGTATCGGCGTCATTCACAGAGATGACAGGAAACTTCAGCACTTTCTTCTCCGCCATACTGCGGAGTCGGATGACACCGGTGGTGGTTTCTTCCGTGCCTCCGATGACGTTCTTTAAGAGGTCTTTGCGCTTAGAATGCAGATGGGAGACTACATCGGCGCCGTCGTCCATGGAGAGGTGAGGCCGATGGCCGATGGCAGATTCGATATGACGATAATAGGTTGCGTTGTCCTCCCCCTTGATGGCAAAGGTCGGAATACCTTCGTGTTGCACCAGCGCTGCCGCGACATCGTCCTGTGTGCTGAGCGGGTTGGATGCGCAGAGTCGCACATCGGCGCCGCCGGCTTTCAATGTGATCATGAGGTTGGCGGTTTCAGTCGTGACGTGCAAACAGGCGGTGACGCGTACTCCCTTCAGGGGCTGTTGACGCTTGAACCGTTTGCGGATCAATCGTAATACCGGCATCGTGGCTTCGGCCCATTCAACCTTGAGTTTGCCCTGGTCGGCCAGCTTGATATCTCTCACATCGTAGTCCACTGATTTCCTCCTCGTTATGCGTGAAGCGTTAGGCGTATGGGGTGATGGAACTCAGAAAAAAGGGGGCGGGTCATGAACCCGTCCCCTTTCATGTCAATCGGAACGTACTGCAATCTACAATCCCGCTTCTTTCCGTAGAATTTTTGCTTTGTCGGTTTTTTCCCATGTGAACTCCGGTTCATTCCGGCCAAAGTGCCCGTAGGCTGCGGTCTTCTTGAAGATGGGCCGGCGGAGCTTCAAATGGTCAATGATCCCTCGCGGCGTCATGGGGAAGTGTTTGCGCACCAGCTTGTCAAGGTTATCCACGTCCACTTTTTCGGTGTTCTTCGTGTCGACGAGTACGGAGACCGGATCGGCTATGCCGATGGCATAGGCCAGTTGCACTTCACACTTGTCAGCCAATCCAGCTGCTACGATGTTCTTCGCGACGTAGCGGGCCATATAGGAGGCCGAACGATCCACCTTTGTGGGGTCCTTGCCGGAGAAGGCGCCGCCTCCGTGGCTGCCGTGGCCGCCGTAGGTATCGACGATGATCTTGCGGCCGGTTAGCCCCGTATCGCCCATCGGTCCGCCAACCACGAATCGCCCGGTTGGATTGATATGGTGTTTGACGCTCGACGGATCATAGAAGCCCTTCGGCATGACCGGCTTGATGACCTTTTCCATGATCCCTCGTTCGATCTGCTTGTTCGTCACGTCCGGACTATGCTGAGTCGAGACGACAATCGTATCGATCCGAACCGGCTTGCCCTTCCGATACTCAACGGTGACTTGCGACTTGCCATCCGGCCTGACCCAGGGGAGGATGTTTTTTTTCCGTACTTCGGCCAGCCGACGCGTGAGGCGGTGGGCAAGCACGATCGGCATCGGCATCAGCTCCGCCGTTTCATTGGTTGCGTAGCCGAACATGAGGCCTTGATCGCCTGCGCCGCCCGAATCCACACCCATTGCAATGTCCCCGGACTGTTGGTGAATCGCAGTGAGAACTGAGCAGGTATGGTAGTCGAATCCCCAAGAGGCATCCGTATAACCGACGTCTTTGATAACGTCCCGGATAATGTCAGGAATTTCCACGTAAGCTTTAGTGGATATTTCACCAGCTACGAAGGCAATGCCGGTGGTCAGAATCGTTTCGCAGGCGACACGGGAATACTTGTCCTTAGCGAGGATGGCATCCAAGATACCGTCGGAGATCTGATCTGCAATCTTGTCCGGGTGCCCTTCTGTGACGGACTCAGACGTAAAGAGATAGTTGTTTCTCATCGGCTCCTCAATGTTCGGTTGACGGTGGTTACTCGCTCTCAGTTAGGGGGAAAACGGCCCCGAGTGAGAAGGAGATGATTAGGCCTCAGAAATGAGGCGATAATATCGAAAATGGTCATGTTTGTCCATCGGATCTATAAAAGATCCAGCGCGTTATCCCTGCTTCCCGCTTGCTTGACAGGCCTTTTGAGGCGCTTGTAAGATGCCTTCGTTTCTATGATTTTCCTTCCTGTCTTGTGACGGCGTGTGGTTGTCGTTCGGATAGGATCACCTTCCAGCGCATGGTCGCCCCTTGCCAATCTAGTGCGTGTACCGGGTCGTCAAGGGTTGTGTGTCTGGTTGAGAGAAATGAACTGAGTACGCCATGAACGGTCAACCTGAAACGCTGAGTCAGCAGGAGACTCCCAAACCTTCCACTCCCGGTCTCGGATGGGACGAGTTCTCCCGTGAACTCGTGGACTTCTTCGCCTCGATCAAGCTCGCGATGTTTCTCTTCTTGTTCATCGCGATTACCGCCACGATAGGAACGGTCATCCAACAGGGGGAGCGGCCGGAGACCTATATTCAAGAGTACGGGGAAAACGCCTATCGCTGGTTTCTGCGACTAGGCTTCACGGATGTTTATCACACCTGGTGGTTCACGAGTCTCCTGGGGCTCCTCTGTGTCAATTCGTTGACCTGTTTCTACAAACGCTTCCCGGGCATTTGGCGTTCGATGAAACAAGATAAGGTCAGTGTCTCGCTGGCCTTCATTCAGAGCATGAAGCAACAGGCTGAGGTTCCGGTCCAGGGGACGAAAGAATCAGTTGCGCAGCAGTTAGCGCAGCACTTTGTTGAGAAGGGGTACCGTGTTTTGGCGAAGAACGACGCGGGTGAGGTTACGCTCTATGCGACAAAAGGGGTGCTCGGCCGTGTGGGGGCACATATGGCGCATCTGAGTGCGACGGTCATCGTGGTCGGTGGGTTGCTCGGCAGTTACTATGGATTCCAGGAATTCGGGGTGTGTCTCGAAGGACAGACCTATCACATTCCGCGCGGGAATTTCGATTTGAAGGTTGATAAGTTCTGGATCGACTACCACGAGAACGGCTCAGTGAAATCCTATAACAGTACGCTGACAGTCGTCGAAGGCGGGCAGCCCAAGATGACGAAAAC
>NZ_CDLUDY010000225.1:0-4384 GCF_975968855.1 Petrachloros mirabilis | reverse complement strand
GTTGAAGATAAAGCCCGACTCCTTGGAGGCGCCCCATCCCAGCTTGTCCCGGAGGATATAGATAAGAATGAAGGCGTTAAGATACTCGTTGAAGGACTGGTCGAGCTTTAGCTCCTGGGACCATTCACAGTTGTATCCCTCGTCGGTCATGTCGATGCAGGGTTTGGTCACTTCCAGCTCGTCCAGCACCTGGATGGTCTTCAGCTCGATATAGCGCGCGCCGCACAGCCAGGCCGCGATGATATTCTGGGCCAACTGGGTGTGCGGACCGGCGGCCACGCCAAGGGGGGTTTCCAGCTTTTGCCCGTAGCGGCGCATGCGAAAGGGATCGGACGCTCCGGGCTCGAAGAAGAGTCCCCCTGGAATGCCGAAAATTTCGTTTCTCTCTTCAAGATCTGAAAGTATCCACTTGAGCAGAACTTCGATGTCAGTGCAAAAGAATTTATCTTTTTCCATCATTTCGTCCTCCGTCATTGTGCATTCGAAAGTTAAATGTTTTTTACCGCGACAACCACTGAAGAATTTCTGTCTTAACCTTCTGCCAGCTTCTTCCAGAGACGAAGGCCCTGTTCGCGGGCGTAGGCTAAAATTTCAGCTTCGTCGACGCCGGTGATTCTGCGCTCTTCGACGATCACTTTGCCCTGGGCGATGACGCTCAGGACATGGTTGGATTCGAGGCCGTAGATGAAGTGACCGGTGAAGTTTTCGGAGACAATTTCCGTGGGGGAGTCGTAGTCCAGAATGACCAGGTTGTTATCGCCGTCACCTTCGGCGCCCATTGCCTTGATGAAACGATGCACATTGCGGAAGCGCTCATATATCTGATCCGGGGAAACGCCCTCGGTGTTTTGACCGACAAGATAGGCGGCTTTGGCGCTGCGCAGCATGTCGCTGTGCATACCGTCGGTGCCGAGCATGACGTTGCCGGTCAGCTCGGTATAGCCAGTGCCCCCTACGTTGTTGTTCTGATTGCTTTCCACGTTCTGAACGACCCACACCGGGGATTCGCGCACACGCTTTTTTTCATCGCTGTCGAGGAACAAGCAGTGGCCCAAAATGGTGTGAGGACTTTCCAGGGCACCCAACTCGTGCAGACGTTGAATTACGCGTTTGCCGTGGGTCCTCAGGCAGTGCTCCTGATCGAACAGGTCCTCGGCCACGTGCACATGCAGGCCGGTGCCGTGCCTGCGGGCGAGCTCAACGGATTTTTCAAGCAGGTCGTCGTCAACGGTGAAAGAGGCGTGCAGTCCCACGTGGCCCTTGCGGCCTGAAGAGAGGTATGCGTCGGTTTCGGCAAGGCCGGCTTCCATGGCACCCTGACCGTCGCGGCAGGATATTTCATAGCACAGTAGGTGGCTGAGCCCTATCTTTTCAAAAGCCCGGGCGATGGTTTCAAGGGACCCCTCGATGGCGCACGGAGAGGAATGATGATCAACGCAGAAAGTTACGCCGTGCTTAGCCATGTGCAGGGCCGCGGCCAGGGCGCTGGCTTCGATCATGTCGCGGTCGAGACCTTTGTCCACCCGCCACCAGATGTATTCTAAGACTTCGAGAAAATTGGTAGGGATTCGCGGTGGAGCAGGCATGCCGCGGGCAAGGGTGGAATAGATGTGATGATGGCCGCAGGCAAAAGACCTGGTCACGAGGCGGCCCCGGCAGTCAACTACCCTGTCCTGGTCCGAGAGCTCGCTATCGGAGGGAGTGGAATGACGGAAGGCTAAACCACCCGTGAGGCCCGGCTCAACCGCGAGATGGGTTTTGCGAAGTTCGAGGGTTTTCGCGTCGAGGTAGTTTGCGTTTTTCAAATATAGCGTCATTTAAACCCTCCTCAGGCCTTAGTGCTTCGATTCGCAATTACAGTCACATATGATTAATGACCGATTCAACATAATTCTTTACTCGGCTCGGCTGAGCTCGTCGCAGGCAGCACTGAGTCCTGAGTGAGTAAATACGTGAGCGTATTTACGAATCGATGGACTTAGTTATTATTTTTATGCATTTTGCGGCAATCCGTTAAATGAAATATTGAGCAAGTTTAGCCAACTTTAAATGATTGAATATCGAAGATCAATCAAGAAGTTTCGAATAACGAAATATGGAATCGCTTCGCTCTGTCTATAATTTGATGATTTAACGGAGCTAAGCACCAAAAGCTTTACCTGGCCTTTGCGGGAGGCTTCAACGGCAGCGTGTACCGCCTGATACCGTCGTATCTGTAAAAAGCGTTGGCAATAGCCGGCGCCGTGGGGATGCATACAATCTCACCGACGCCTTTGGCGCCAAAGGCGCCCTCGGGATCATCTCCCTCCACGGCGATGGGCACGATGCGCGGCAATTTAGCCAGCTTGGGGATGCCGAGGGAAATGTATTTTTCTGAGGTCAGGCGGCCTTCCTCCAGCGGCACTTTTTCGCTCAGAGCATAACCGAGGCCCATGACGACACCACCCTCGATTTGTCCCTCAA
Source organism: Petrachloros mirabilis (assembly GCF_975968855.1). NCBI lineage: Bacteria > Bacillati > Cyanobacteriota > Cyanophyceae > Synechococcales > Petrachlorosaceae > Petrachloros > Petrachloros mirabilis. Next base: position 1,921 of record NZ_CDLUDY010000225.1, on the reverse strand, counting down.
AAAGCAGCGGGTTAATGACCCGGCCCGAGTCGTGGGCTGCATAGATGGTATCCACGCCGCCCTTTTCGTCCAGAATCGCTAGCTGGGTCGCGAAACCGTAAGCGATGTGAGAAACAATCTTTCCGGGTTCGCCCTCGGCATGGGTGTAGTCGCAGACAAAGCTACCCTCATAAATGCGTCCGGCCAACTCTTCAAGAGAGTTACTTTCGAGGTCCTTTTTCAGCTTCTGAGCCGCATCGATGATGGATCGGCCCAGGAACATAGTGCCGCGACTGGCGGTGGTTACACCGCCGACAGTCGCCGAAGCGGTGGACACTTTGATGTCGATCAACTCGCAATCGCCCAACCCCGCCGCTTTGCATAGGATCTGCCGGGCCACGGTGTGGATGCCCTGGCCCATCTCAGTCCAGCCATGATGCAAGATCAACTTTCCGTCCGGCAGGACCTCAATCTTGACTTCGCTGACTTCGACCATGCCATTGCCCATGCCGCAGTTTTTAATCGCCAAAGAAAGACCTTTATACTCGGCCTTTTTATAGGCATCCTTGACGGCCAGAAGCGTTCTCTTCAGACCCACTCCCTCTCCGAGCACCTGGCCGCTGGTGGTCATCAGACCGGTGTCGAGTGCATTGTCGTAGCGGAGCTGCCAGGCATCGAAACGGCCCATCTCACACAGTTGTTCGACCAGAGTTTCCATTGCGAAGGTGACCTGGTTGACGCCGAAGCCGCGCATAGCGCCACAGGGAATGTTGTTGGTGTAGACGGCCTTGGCCTCGATATCCACGCTGGGCACATAGTATGCGCCGGCGGCATGGGTGGCGGCACGGCCCAGAACTGGAGAGCCTACGGAGGCATAAGCGCCGGTGTCACCGAGAATGACGGCTTTAAGAGCGGTGAACTTACCGCTCTCGTCGCAACCCAAGGTGTAGTCCAACCGCATCGGGTGGCGTTTGGGATGCATGCGGATGGATTCGGGACGGGACAGGCGCACTTTTACGGGCCGACTGAGATGATGAGCGTACAGCGCGGCGTGGCCCTGCACGGTTAAATCCTCTTTCCCGCCGAAGGCGCCACCGCAGTCCACCAGGGTCACCACCACCTTTTCCCGGGGATATCCAAGAAGAGAAGCAATTTCGTGGTGGTCTGCATAGATACCTTGGCTCTGGGAGTAAACCTGCACTCCGTCTTTAAAGGGTAACGCCACAGAGGACTCGGGTTCGAGGAAACCGTGGTCCACCATCTGAGTCAAAAGAACGCCCTTGGCCACATGGGCAGACTTGGCAAGTGCCTTTTCCACAGGCTCGCCCCGGCGGATGGCCTTGGCGAACAGTAAGTTGCCGTGCGCATGGATTTTGACAGGACTGGTCTCGGCTTTGGTCATTTCCGTCAGTGGTTCAAGGACGTCGTATTCGACACGTATCAGCTTGACAGCCTCGCGGGCCTGCGCTTCAGTTTCGGCCACTACGCCGGCGAGCACGTCACCGATGTAACGGGTGGTTTCGCCGACCTTGATCATGACCGGCCAGTCCTGAACGATCGCGCCCACGCTGCGCTCACCGGGGATGTCTTCGGCCGTAAATACCCTGATAACGCCGGGGGCCTCGTCGGCTTTGCTCACGTCGATGGAAAGAACCCTGGCGCGCGGATGGTCGCTGAAACGCAGGGCGCCGTGGACCATCCCATCAAACCGCAGGTCGTCGATAAATGGTTTACGGCCGATGGCGCGTTCGAAGGCTCTGTATTTGGGGCTGGAGACACCGATTCCGGCTCCATCTTCGAAGGGGATCTCCCGCCCTTCACGCAGGGCGGCTGCTGCCTCAAGCACGGCGTCAACGATCTTGACGTAACCCGTGCAGCGGCAAAGGTGAAAACGTATCGCTTTGACAACCTCTTGCCGGGTCGGGTCGGGATTTTTTTCCAG
>NZ_CDLUDY010000224.1:0-9615 GCF_975968855.1 Petrachloros mirabilis | reverse complement strand
TCGATCCTGCGAGGACTGTGGTGTTGATGTGCGGTCCCGAGATCATGATGCGGCTGGGGGCTCCTATCCTTGTCGAGCGCGGCGTGCTGCCGTCCGCGATCCACGTATCCCTGGAGCGGCATATGGAATGCGGTATCGGCCTTTGCGGACATTGCCAGATGGGGCCATATTTTCTCTGCAAAGATGGACCGGTCATGCCGTACGACCGAGTGTCAGGGTGGTTGGGACGAGGGGGCGTCTGAAAATCCAACGGGTGCGGAGTAGTCGGCAAACAGGTTGAGGGCCACATGAGTGCCAGGAGGAAGAACGCGAGACCTTCACGGACCAAGCGGCTCAAGCTTGGCGTCTTTAAATTCGCTTCATGTGACGGCTGCCAGCTGAGCGTTTTGAATCTGGAAGATGAACTGCTGGCACTGAGCGAAACGGTGAATATCGCCTATTTCCCGGAGGCGTCGAGCGCCATGAGAGAAGGCCCGTTCGACCTGGCATTGGTCGAAGGCTCTATTACGACGCCTGACGATGCGGAGCGGATTCTGGCCGTGCGCGAGCAAGCCACGAAGTTAATGACGATCGGGGCTTGTGCGACAGCAGGCGGCATCCAGGCGCTTCGAAATTGGGCGGATGTCGATGCGTTCAAGCAAGCCGTCTATCCAAGTCCCGAATATCTCCGAAGTCTCAGCACCTCCACTCCGATCTCCGAGCATGTCCGTGTCGACTTCGAACTTTGGGGGTGTCCCATCGACAAGAGACAATTATTGCGAGTCATTACGGACCTTGCGGCGGGAGTCCAGCCGTGGCTGCCGACCGACAGTGTATGCATCGAGTGCAAACGGCGGGGGTACGTCTGTGTATTGGTGACGAAGGGCATACCCTGCCTTGGACCGGTCACGAAGACCGGCTGCGGCGCGATTTGTCCCGGTATGGGCCGGGACTGTTATGGCTGCTTCGGTCCGAGCGATGGGCATTCAAAAGGTCCCGGCTTACCGCCGAACACCGGCTCGCTAGCCAAACAGTTCAATGAAGGACTCAACCTGATTCCAGTGGAGATTGTCCGGCGATTCAGAGGCATCAACGGATACGTGGAATCGTTCAAACATGAAAGTGGTGCATGGGAAAGGGAGCAGTGAATATCTGAAGGCCGAAAGGTGAGGAGTGAAAGGCAACGGAAGCAAGACGCGGGAGAAGGGAAAGCGGACGAGAACGATCGCCATCGGAACGCTCGCGCGGGTGGAAGGCGAGGGTGCCTTGCGAGTCACGGTGAAGGGCGGCGAGGTGCATGACGTAGAACTGAGGATCTTCGAACCGCCGCGCTATTTTGAAGCGTTCCTGGTCGGTCGGCACTACAGCGAGGTGCCGGATATCGTGGCCCGCATCTGCGGCATCTGTCCTGTGGCCTATCAGATGAGCGCGGTTCATGCGCTGGAACAGGTCTTCGGCCTCCGGATCCCGCGCTCGATCCGTGATCTCCGGCGACTCATCTATTGCGCCGAATGGATCGAGAGTCATACCTTGCACGTCTATATGTTGCATGCGCCGGACTTTCTCGGGTACGACGGCGCAATCGACATGGCGAAGGATCATCGTGATGCCGTGACGCGGGGGCTCCGTCTCAAAAAGGCGGGAAATCACTTACTCACGCTCTTGGGTGGCAGATCGGTCCATCCGGTTTCGGTCAAGGTCGGAGGGTTCTCGCGCGTGCCGACGCGCTCCGAGTTGAACGGGCTCAGAGATGAATTGCTCTGGGCTCGGGATTCAGCGTTTGAAACAGTGCGGTGGGTGACCGGCTTCGAGAAGCCGGCGTTCGCCCAGGATTACACCTTTGTGGCGCTCAACCCTTCGGATGAATATCCGTTCAATGAAGGACCGGTGGCATCCAGTCGGGGGTTGTCCATCCGGGCCGAAAACTTCGAACAGCATTTCGTAGAGTCGCAAGTGCCGCATTCAAACGCGCTGCACTGTACCTTGGACCGCGCATCTTATCTTGCGGGCCCGCTTGCTCGATTCAATCTGAATAGAGAACGGTTGACTCCATTGGCTAAAGAAGTCCTGCGAGACATCGGATTGCATGCCACGATCAACAATCCTTTCGAGATGATCGTCGTGCGGTCGGCGGAAATCCTGTTTGCGATTGAAGAAGCGCTGCGGGTGATTGACGAATACGAAACGCCGCACGAGGCTTCGGTTCCTGTTACAGCACGAGCCGGTGTCGGCATGGCCTGTACCGAAGCACCGAGAGGCCTTCTCTATCATCGTTACGCCGTCGACGAGCAGGGTGTGATCCGGGAGGCCAAGATCATCCCGCCGACCTCCCAGAACCAGCTCCGAATCGAGGAAGATCTTCGCGCCTTCGTGCCGCAGGTGCTGAACCTCTCAACGAAGCAGGCAGCATTGGCATGTGAGCGCGTCATTCGTTGCTACGATCCCTGCATTTCGTGCGCGACCCACTTTCTGCAACTGGAAATCTGCGAGGCGACCGCATGAAGGAACGAGCGACGATCCGTGTCATCGGCATCGGTAACCGCTGGCGGGGCGACGATGCGGTCGGATTGTCGGCTGTGGAGCGGCTCCGAGGGCGGCTCGGTCCGGCCATCGACATCACCGAGGCCGAGGGGGACGGCTTGGCCATTCTCGAACTCTTGGAGGGCGCCGATCATGTGGTGTTGATCGACGCAGTGAACGGTGGGGGACAGCCTGGTGAGGTTGTCCGCCTTGATCTGTCGACGGCGAGCCGATGGGGAACGATGATGCCGCGCTCGACCCACGCTTGGGGCCTGGCCGCAGCCATCGACCTGGCCAGGACCTTGGAACGGCTACCGAAGTACACCGTGTTCTATGGCATTGTGGTTGAGTCCCTAGAATCTGGCGCGGCCCTTTCTGAAAATGTGCGCGCCGGAATGGAGAAAGTTGTTGAGAAAGTATGCTTGGAACTTCAAGAGGTTGAATGCACGAAGTACATGTGATGCATCAAGTAGTGAAGGCGGTCGAGCAGGCTCTTCGAGGGAGCGAGAACGCAACGCCCGCTGTCGTGCGACTGCAGGTCAGTTCTCTATCGCACCTCGCCGGACACAATCTCCTGACGCTGCAGTCGGCATTCGAACTGGCGAGTATCGGCACGCGCGTCGAAGGAGCCCGGCTCGAGGTGTCGACTGTTCCGATTCAGGCCTGTTGTCGCTCATGTGGCTCGGCTTCGAACGTCGAGCGCATTGGGGACGTCTGTACGGCCTGTGGTTCGCAGGAAATCGTACTCGATGACGTTCCGGAAGTGATCGTGCAGGACGTCATGGTGACGGAATGACCATAGGATTGGCGGTGCGAGTCCAGGTGAAGGCCGAGGGAACCCTTCAGGGGGTCGGGTTCCGGCCCTTTGTCTATCACGCAGCGAGCGAACTGGGGTTGGGCGGATGGATCAAGAATCGGGGAGACGGAGTGGTAATCGAAGCGGAGGGAACGGCCGATGCGATCGACCGACTTGTCGAACGGCTTCGGACAGCCGGTCCGCCGGGAGCCAGAATTGATCATATAAGTGTCCTGTCGATTGCTCCGATCGGGGAAGAGGTTTTCACGATTCAGCCGAGCTGTGAGGAGGGCGCAAAACAACTCCCAATAACCTCCGACCTGGCAACTTGCGGCGATTGTGTGTCGGAATTATTCGATGCCGATAATCGCCGCTATCACTATCCATGGCTTTCCTGCGCGCATTGCGGACCGCGTTTCAGCATGGTGACCGGCGTGCCCTATGACCGGGTAAACACCACGATGTCACGATTCCATCTCTGTGAGGCTTGCCGGGTTGAGTATGAGAATCCTGCTGACCGGCGGTTTCATGCGGAGTCTATCGCCTGCTCGGTTTGTGGCCCCCGGGTGTCTTTATGGGGATGGGATGGAGCCGTGTTAGATGTTGGTGACGGGGCGTTGCATAAGGCCTGTGACATGATGCGCTCCGGCGCGATTGTGGCGGTGAAAGGGATCGGTGGATTTCACTTCTGGGTCGATGCGACGTCCGAGGAAGCCGTCAGGCGCCTGCGCAATCGTAAGCAGCGTCCCCATAAGCCATTTGCCGTTATGTTCCCTTCGATGGAAGCGATTCGCAAGTGTTGCGCCGTTTCTTCCCACGAAGCAGAGTGGTTGAGATCGCCGAAAGCCCCAATCGTCATTCTTCCAAGGCTGGATACAGCAAGCCTGGCGCAAGGGGTTGCACCGGAAAATTCGACGGTCGGCGCCATGTTGCCCTATGCCCCGCTGCATCATCTGCTGACAAAAGAACTGGGAATTCCGGTCGTCGCGACGAGCGGCAATCGATCGGATGAACCTATCGTCATGGATGAGCATGCGGCGGTGCGGCAGATGAAGAACATTGCGGACGCATTTCTTGTTCACGACCGCGCCATCCAACGTCCGATGGATGATTCCGTTGTTCGAATGGCGGAAACAGGGCCTATTATCCTTCGCCGGGCCCGCGGCCTGGTTCCGGAGACGATTCCTCTGCCTCAAGGTCTGGCCCTCGACATCGAGGGGCCTGTATTGGCCGTCGGGGGGCATTTGAAGAATACGGTTTCGCTTCTTGAAGCCGATCGCGTTCTGGTGAGCCAACATCTTGGCGATCTCTCCACTGTTGAGACAGAGTGGGCCGTTCGTCAGGCCATTGATGATCTGCAATGGCTGGTTGGAATAACGCCTGGTACTGTGGCCTGCGATCTCCACCCAGACTACCGGTCGACAAGGCTGGCAGAGGATCTTGCCACCGGGTGGGACGTGCCACTCGTCCGGATCCAACACCATCATGCACATGTGGCATCCTGCATGGCTGAACGGGAGGTAACCGGCGAAGTGTTGGGGGTAGTATGGGACGGCGGCGGGTACGGAACGGATGGTACGATCTGGGGCGGCGAATTTTTAGTTGCGACGTATCAGGATTGTCGTCGCATAGCTCACGTGCACCAATTCCGGTTGCCTGGCGGCGTGCAGGCGGTGCGGGAGCCGCGGCGGGTTGCGTTGGCCGTCCGGTATGAAACATTCGGCACTGAGAAATGTCACTTCGGTCGTTTGCAAGAATCTAGCAGGGTTGTCCAGGAGAATCATCTCCTCGCCATGCTCGATCATCAGATTCAGTCTCCAATCACGACGAGCACGGGACGGCTTTTCGACGCAGTCTCGTCGATACTTGGTTTCTGTCATGTGTCAACCTTCGAAGGGCAAGCGGCGATGATGTTGGAGCAGGCAGCACTGTCGGCCTCGGCACTGCACAGGCGTGATGGCGAACTGTATCCGATTCAGTTGAAAGCACAGGCAGAAGAGGGGCAGCCGTGGATCGCAGATTGGCGGCCGATGATCGAGCGAATCGTGCATGATATCGAGTGCGGGGTTGACCGATCGCTCGTCGCCTACCGATTCCATTGCTCGCTGGCGGAGCTCATCGGCCAGGTTGCGGAGCTGGTCGGCCTGAAGCATGTCGCACTCACAGGAGGGTGTTTTCAGAACGCGCTATTGGTCGATCTCGCAACGCGACGGCTCGAGTCGGCAGGTTTTGCCGTGTTGACTCATGGGCAAGTCCCGCCGAATGACGGAGGGTTGTCGCTGGGCCAGGCGGTGATCGCCGCATGCCGGTTGGGACTGAGGAGTTCGCAATAGAACGAGGTAGGTTCCTGAAAATATGTGTCTGGCGGTACCTGGACAGGTGGTGGCGATAGAGAACGATCCTTTGCGGACGGGAACCGTTTCGTTCGCCGGTGTAACAAAAACCGTATCGTTAGCCATGGTGCCAGACGTACGGGTAGGCGACTATGTGATCGTACACGTGGGGTTTGCCATCAGTCGATTGGATGAAACGGCGGCTCGCCGTTCGCTGGCTCTGTACAGAGAATTGGAGGGAAGCCGGGCGAGCACAACCGAAGGACAAATGGACTTGTGAAATACGTCGACGATTTTCGGCGGCGTGACCATGCGGAAACATTAGCCGCCGCCATTGCGAGCACCGTCACGAGGCCCTGGACCATTATGGAGGTCTGTGGCGGACAGACCCACGCCATTGTACGTTTTGGACTCGACGAACTGATGCCGAAGGACGTGACGTTGGTGCATGGGCCAGGGTGTCCCGTCTGTGTCACACCGGTCGCTTTGATCGATCAGGCGATCCGACTTGCCTCTATCCCACGCATCACCTTTTGCACATTCGGCGACATGCTGCGTGTGCCGGGTTCACAACAAGATCTCTTTGCCGTGAAGGCGGCCGGCGGTGATGTCAGAATCATCTACTCGCCGCTCGATGCAATCAAGCTGGCCGAGACCCTTCCGGAGAGAGAGATCGTCTGCTTCGCGGTTGGATTCGAAACGACGGCTCCCGCTTTTGCCATGGCAGTCCAGCTGGCTTGTACACGTGGATTGCAGAACTTCAGTCTATTGGTCGCCCATGTGCTTGTGCCTCCGGCGATCGAAGCGATTCTCTCGGCTCCGGCGTGCCGGATACAAGGATTTCTCGCTGCAGGGCACGTGTGCACCATCATGGGCTATGAAGAGTACGAACCGTTGGCGGCAAGGTTTCACGTGCCCATCGTCGTCACAGGTTTCGAACCGGTCGATATTCTCGAAGGGGTGCTGATGGCTGTCTCACAATTGGAGCAAAGGAGAGCATTCGTCGAGAATCAATATGTCCGATCGGTAAGGGAAAAGGGGAATCAGGAGGCGAGGTCGATCATTGCAGAGGTCTTCGAGCCGACCGTTAGGACTTGGAGAGGGATCGGTGTGATTCCGCAAAGCGGGCTGAAGCTTACACGAACCTATGAACGATTCGATGCGGCTTTACGGTATCAGCAAGAATTAACGGACAGCCGATCAGAGGAAATCGATGATTCGACGTGCCGGAGCGGATTGGTCCTTCAAGGGCTGATGAAGCCGGTCGAGTGTGAAGCGTTCGGAACACGGTGCACACCGGAACATCCGCTGGGGGCTCCGATGGTGTCCGGCGAAGGAGCCTGCGCCGCATATTATCGCTATCGCGCAGGCGCAAAGTCCGGGGCGCTAGGCGAGGGGATTCAGGCATAAACAACGGCAGAACAGGACGTGAGTGATATATGAATCGCCATCAAGGCCTCGAAGTGCAATGTCCGGTACCGACACTCAACCAGAACAACGTGCAAATGGCGCACGGAGGCGGAGGGATACTGATGCAGCGCCTCATTCAAGACGTCTTCGTTCGTTCATTTGGTTATCCTCCCGATTCATGTTTACATGACGGAGCGACAGGATCCGTCCCCGAAGGAACGCTGGCGTTTACAACGGACTCGTACGTTGTGCATCCACTGTTCTTTCCCGGTGGCGACATCGGCAGTCTCGCGGTTTACGGCACAGTAAACGATTTGGCCATGTGCGGGGCGAAACCCTTGTGGCTCAGCGCGGGCTTTATTTTGGAAGAAGGGCTTCCGATCGAGACGTTGCAGCGGGTCGTGGATTCGATGGCTCAAGCCGCGCGCGACGCCAATGTTTCCATCGTTACCGGTGATACCAAGGTCGTGGATCGCGGAAAGGGCGACGGCATCTTCATCAATACTGCCGGAGTCGGCATCGTGCCTTCGGGAATCAGTGTCGGACCTCGGAGAGTCGAACCCGGTGACGCAATTCTTCTAAGCGGCGATCTCGGTCGACACGGCGTGGCGGTATTAAGTACGCGGGAGGGCATGTCGTTTTCAGGCGGTGTCGCCAGTGATTCTGCGCCGCTGCACGAAGCGGTGATGGATCTAGTGAAATCAGGGGTAGAGATTCACTGCCTCCGCGATCTGACCAGAGGGGGGCTTGCGAGCGCGCTCAATGAAATCGCTGCCGCCGCCGGAGTGACAATCCTGCTTGATGAGCGGGTAATTCCGGTCAGTGAAGAAGTGCAAGGAGCCTGTGAAGTGCTGGGGCTGGATCCGCTCTACGTTGCCAACGAAGGGCGATTTGTCGTGTTCTTGCCGGATGGTGAAGTAGAGCGCGCCTTAGGTGTATTGCGCAGTCATACTGTTGCAAGGGAAGCTTCAGTGATCGGCAAGGTCGGTCGGAGCGATAGGCCTTCCGTTACCATCAAAACAGTGTTAGGAACACACCGTTTCCTCGATCTGCTGTCCGGGGAACAATTGCCTAGGATCTGCTGAAATCCGCAGAAGGGCACTCTTCCTCACAGGACAGGCCTAGGATCGTAATTCGTGGCTCAGGATCTCCCGCTCCGCATCCAACCAATCTTGCAGGTCCCATCCGTGTCGATAGCCGCGCTCCTCATACAGGGCGTAAGCCCGCAGGGCGATCCTGTCGTGCACTCTCTTCGAATCCTTCGAGGTGACAGCTTTACGCGTACTCCGTGCGGAACTCTCCTTTGGACTCTTGAGGGCCCTCTTGGTATTCTTTGTCTTCCCGCCGGAATCGAATTTCCGTGGCGACATCGCGAATCTCCTCAGGCGGATGCCAACGCCTCACCAGCGGACTCGGGCACCGGGTGCGGGATAAACGGCCGATCGAGGCATTCCAGGGGGAACGCCGGCGGCTTCCCGATACGGCGGAGCGTTTCGGCGATCCGTTCCGGTTTTCCCCAATCGCTCCACAGCACGCCGTTCAATTCCATCACCGCCACACGGTCGGGGATACGCTGAAGCAAATGGGAAGAAAAGTTATAGGCGGGCATCTTCCGATAGATCGCCTTAAGGGCTGATGATTCGCCCGATGTGTCCCATGCCGAAACCAGTTGCTCAAAGAGCGGCATCATGTCGGGGAAACAATCCATTCCGGCTTGCCATAATGATTCCACCGTTGCGATGATGACCAACGTATTCCAGAGTCCCCCCGATCGAAGCGCCGCATCGGCTTCAGCGGCTTCAGGTTTTTCCAAGAACGAAGATATTGCATATGCAGGATGTAGAGGAGAGCCGTTCAGTCGAGGACCGCAACGAATCCATCCATACTCCACTTCCAGTCGATCCGGCTGAACACCTAACAGCATGAGACGTTCCGGCATCGATTCGACCGAGGCTACCGCTTGCCGCACTGTCGAGAGAAAGCGATGCTCTGGATAGATAAAATGATCAGACGGATGAATGACCACGATCGCCTGCGGAGCGTGCCTGCGTAAATAGGAGAGCGGCAGGAAAATGCCGGCAGCCGTGTCGCGATTGGCTGGTTGCAGGACCAGTTTTCGGATGGTCCGACCGCGCAATTGCGATTTCACGTCGGATCGGTGGTGGCGCGCAGCGATAACAAGCGTTCGTTCTGCAGACGTCAGCCGTGCCGCGCGATCAACAGTGTGTTGAAACATCGATCGTGTTCCGACAAAAGCGCAATATTGTTTCGGCCGATGCCGGCCCAGCCACCGCAGAACGAGTGGCCTCACCCGTTCGCCTTCTCCCCCAGCTAACACAATGGACCACACAGTTCTCTTTTCTTCGTCGTGAAGTGTCATGATCGCAGTCCTTTCTCCGGGGCTTCCTAGTGCCGCTTGATATGCGCTTGATATGCGAAAGCCGTCCTATTTGAAGCTGTCCGGTTAGCCCTACCACCGCCACCGACGACGGGCGAGGGAAGATCCCTGGCCGGAGGAGCTTGAAAGACCTGGAGATGTGTTCTTCTGATTGGCAGCGACCGTTGCATCGGTCCAGT
>NZ_CDLUDY010000223.1:0-17303 GCF_975968855.1 Petrachloros mirabilis | reverse complement strand
TCATGAGCTGGGCAGATGACATTTTCTCCGGCCAGCCGTGTAATCAGGTATGCAAATTTCCTCACAGATTCAGCTGGCCTGGTTGCGATACGCACTCGCGCTTTGCGTGGTCACCACATTTTTTTCTCTCTTCTCCCCATTCAATTCTTACGGCGAATCTAAAAGCGGCGGTCCCAGTCGAGTGGCGCTGGACTTCAACGATGTAGAACTCTCTATTTTTGTGCGCTTCATCAGTGAGCTAACGGGAAAGAATTTTGTGCTTGACGAGGCGGTGAAGAAGGCCGGCGGCAAAATTACAGTCTTTTCTCCCACCAAAGTCACCCCGGCTCAAGCCTATAGCCTCTTTGTCTCAGCTCTTGAAGTGAGCCGCCTTGCCGTTGTTCCAAAAGGCCCCGTCTACCAGATCGTTCCGATGGGAGAGTTACCCCCAGAGCGTGGGGTCTTCGTCTACAAGCTCAAACATGCCAATGCCACTGATTTGGCGGCGGTCTTGACCAATCTCGTTGCCAGGTCACAAACCATTGCGCAGACGACGCCCGGGAGCAGACCGCCTATCCGACCGATCACCGAATTTGAGGCACCAGTCCAGGTCTTTGCAGACAAGGCGACGAATTCCATCATCATCAGTTCGACAAAAAATGCTTATACCCATTTGCAATCCGTCATTCAGGATCTTGACACTCGAAGGAAGCAAGTATTTGTGGAGGCGGTTATTCTGGAAGTTCAAGTTGATCGACTCCGCCAGATCGGGACGGACCCGGTTCAAGCTCTCGGAGCCGCAAAGTTCGGGTCGATTTCGGCCATTGGGGGGCTGAACCGCGCTCCGGAAGACCTTGCTTCTGTGGCCCAAACTGTCCTTGGCCTTGGTGCTGGAGGAGCGACCGGGGGTGTCTCATTGCTGGATTCCGGAATCGTTCGCGTCTTCCTTCAGCTTCTGATGAGCATGACGGATACGAATATCCTCTCCACCCCGCAGGTCCTGGCAGCAGACAACCAGAAGGCTAAGATTGTCGTCGGAGAAAACAGACCTTTCCCAACCGGCCAGGCTCAAGGCATCACCGGAGGAACCCTTGTCACGATTGAACGGAAGGATGTCGGCGTTACGCTTGAACTCACGCCCCAAGTATTGGAAAACGACCTCATTAGGTTGGAAATCAAACAGGAGATTACGGCGATTGCTGAAAATGTAGCGCAAACTATCGGCTCAGGAGTAGCAACCGTTCCTGTCGGCCCGACGACGACCAAACGCTCCATGGAGACAACGACCATTGCCAAGGACGGTCAAACTTTAGTTGTCGGCGGCCTGGTCCGCGACAACATCAGCATCAGTGAGCGCAAGGTTCCCCTTCTGGGAGACATCCCACTTATTGGATGGCTTTTTCGGTTTCAGAGCCGACAGACTGAAAAACTCAACTTGTTGGTATTTCTCACGCCGACCCTGGTGAGGGATGAGACGGATATGGTCGAGCTCAACCGTCGCAAATCCATTGAGCTTGGAACGATCCAACGTGAAAATCGAATTGAGGAACCAACGAAACTGAAACAAGAGAGCACCGAAAAACTGGATCATCCCCCGGCCCCGTCACAGCCCAATCAATCAGAACGACCTTCGCCGATACCCTCACCAAGTCCAGAATAACGTATCTCAGAGAACGCGTTGTCCAGAATAAACCCAGGCGCAGCCATGATTTTGCCGAATGGGTCCAATTGTTATGGAGAAAATAACGGAAGGAATTATGGGGTGGATGACGGGTTTTGAACCCGCGACCTCCGGATCCACAATCCGGCGCTCTAACCAACTGAGCTACATCCACCATGAAGAGGACGGGCTGGAGATCAAAACACAGGAGGGATAGATATTAGCAAAGAGCGGAGAAGCGCCGCAACTGAGCAGGGTCGTTTTCAGCCCCGTGCGTCGAAGGCGGTTTGCATTTCCGCAAGAATCGCGGCAGCGGCTGCCGCGGGATCCTGGGCTGATCGAATGGGCCGGCCCACCACTAGATAATCGGCCCCGGCTGCTATCGTTTGGGTAGGCGTGGTTGCTCTTGCGTGGTCGTCGACATCTCTGCCGGCCGGCCTTACTCCAGGTGTCACGATCACGAACCGCGGACCGATCTTCGGTCGTAGCACCCCCGGTTCCTCACCTGAGGCCACCACACCGTCGCAACCTACTTCAGCAGCGAGTAAGGCCCGCGCCATCACCAACTCCTGAACCGATCGCTGGATGCCCATGTCACGGAGATCGCTGCTGTCGAAATTCGTTAAGACGGTAACAGCGAGCAGCTTTAACGGGGACGTCCCTCGCCCCTTGACAGCGGCCGTTAGCGCTTTGCGGTTGGCATGAACGGTCAGAAACTCCACCCCCATGGCAGCGACACGTTCGGTTGCTCGTCGGACCGTCTCCTCGATGTCAAGGAACTTGAGATCGAGAAAGACCCGTTTCCGTTTGTTGAGTAAACGCTGAACGATCTCAGGGCCTGCTGCCGTATAGAGTTCGAGCCCGACCTTCACAAAGGCGATCTGGTCCTCAACTTGGACCAACAACTTATCTGCCTCGGCGGCGGATGGAACATCGAGCGCCAATATCAATCGATCGCGGGCGTTAATCTTAGCCACAGCTTCATCCCTTCCCCTGAATTCTTCGACAAAGTTTCATCACCTTGACGTCCCAATGAACCTTGTGATAGAAGTGCTCTTCTTTTCTACAGGAGTTTGCCATGCCCGTCGTCCACAAATCTACGATTCGTCGAGCCCGCCAAGCCGTGAAGCGCCAAGCCAGAAACCGTGCGACATTGACCGCCGTGAAGAGTTTAGTCAAGAAGGTGCATTCCGCTGTCGCGGATAAGAAACTCGACGATGCCAAGTCTTCTCTGCGTGAAGCCACTTCGGCGCTCAGCAAAGCCGTGACAAAAGGTGTGTTGAAACGGAACACAGCATCCCGCCGCATTTCGCGCCTCACCAAACACGTCAACTCCTTGGTCGCTTCGCACTGATCGTTCTAACATTCGGTAACGGTTTCGTCTTCGAGGCAGACACGGAAGCGCGGGCTGGTGGCGCGGGCTGGTGCGTGCTCGTCCGGGGACGGTCACACAGTCGCATGATGAGCCTATCGAGCAGTATCGCCGGTTTACCTGCGCTCCCTCCTTTGAGCTGGCCATCAACTTCCAGAAACGTCCCCAAGGCCTCTCGCAGATGAGCTTCGGAAAACTGTCCGAGGAACGCACGGACCTTATAAGGATCCATTCGCAACGTTCTTGCCGCCTCTCCCTCGCGTCCTCCTTGCCGCATCAATTCTTTGACCTTCCAGAGCCGTCGATATTGCCAGGCCAACGACCCCAAGATCCTCAGAGGCGCCTCCCCTGCCTCAAGATTGCGGGCCAGAATCGCCAACGCCTTTCCTCTGTTCTTCGCCCCAATGGCGACGGCCAAATCGAAAACCGACGCGCCCGGTTCAACTCCGCGCAAGATCGAAACATCCTCAATCGTAGCAAAACGGTCGGCAGACACATAGGATGCCAGTTTTTCCACCTCACGCCTGGCAGAATACAGCGAACCTCCACAGGCCTCCTTCAGCATGCGCAGGGCTTCGTCGTCGATTCGCACGGCGGCACGATCTGCCTCTTGCTTCAGCCAGGGGATCAGTTCCGCATCTCTTAACGGCCCGCAATCCACCACGATGCACGCTTGCGTCAACGCTTGTGTAAACTTAAGGCGGCCATCGAGCTTGGAGGCCATGAACACCACGGTTGTCGATTCGTTCGGCTCCCTGAGATAAGGAAGCAACGCTTCGCATTCTTTAGCAGGTAATTTTTCTACGTACTTGACGACCACCAGGCGGCGGGGGGCAAATACTGCAACCTCTGACGCGCAAGACACAATGTGCGATCCGTCCGCCTCGTCGCCGTAAAATACATCGCAATTAAAGTCGTCGCCCTGTGCCCCCAACACCGTGCGTTTAATCTGCGCTAAAGCCGAATCCCTCAGGAGATCTTCTTCCCCGACCAATGCATACAGATGAGTGACAGATCCCTGTCCAAGCTGTGTGGCGAGCTGATTTATTGAGATGGACCTGGGCACAAATACGTCCTATGGCTTGTCCGGATGAACCTTCGACGAGGCGGAAACCGGTTTATTTGTCAAGTGACCGGACTCCAACTGCAACAGAAACCGAGACGCCAGATCTTCTGCCACAAACCGGCCCGCTTGCTCTAAGGCCCGGTTCTGCAGCACGCGATTAAACTGTAAATCCGGCGTGATGTAAAATTCCGAGGAGCCCTTCGCCGTGTGGGACCAGACCACTCGTTTCGTGCGTGTTTCTTCGACCTTCACGGCTACAACCACCTCCGCTCGGCTTTCCAATGTTGCCGTTTGACTGAAACTAAGCGTCGGCACCGTGACGGACACGATGGTTCCCGACAACACGAGGTCCGCCGCATCCGACTCTGCAACAACCTGGGCGCCGCTTCCCGATGAAAATTCACGGCGAAGGTAATTGGTAAACCGCGTTTCTAGATTCGGTTCAAAGCTGGCGTTCAACAGAGGCCTGATAATCACGCGAGGCGCCGGCGTCGAGGAGTCCGAGACTGCCGCCCCCCCTATGGTCGGACCTGGCCCCTCGACACGGAATTGATAGCCGCACGCCGCGAGAGCAAGGCAAGAAGCGATCGGCACGAGCCGGGCGGCTGTCCAGAAAATAGACAAGAATCTCCTCCGACTTCCTGCAGTAGGCCTCTCCCCCCTTGTCCCTCGCTCCTTGCCCATATCGTCAGACCACAAAATTGATCAACTTCTTCTCTACGTATACCACCTTCTTCGGCTCTTTCTCTTGAAGCCACTCGACGACCTCGGCCCGCGCGAGTTTCTCCACCTGATCTCTGCTCACCTCCGGACCGACTTCGATTTTTGCGCGCAGCCGACCGTTGACTTGGATCGGTATCGTCAACCTGTCACTGACGGTCAAGGCCGGATCGTATGTCGGCCATGATTGAGACGACACACTCGGTTGGTGACCAAGCAATACCCACAGCTCTTCAGCGAGATGGGGCGCGAACGGGGAGAGTAACAAGACAAAGGGCTCAAGGAGCGATCGCGAGCGCCGGTCGGTTTTCGTCATTTCGTTTGTGAAGACCATCATCTGGGAGATGGCCGTATTGAACCGCAATTGCTCGATGTCGTCCGTGACCTTTTTAATAGTCTGGTGCAGGATTCTCTGTTGGTCTAATGTCGGTTCCAATGAGACGACCGCGGCAGAGAGCGTTCCTTCTTCGTTCACTATGAGCCGCCAGACCCGTTCGAGAAAGCGTGTGACGCCTTCGACGCCTCTGGTGCTCCAGGGCTTCATCGCTTCCAACGGACCCATGAACATTTCGTACAGGCGCACGGCATCGGCGCCGAACCGGTCGATCATCTCGTCCGGATTGACGACATTGCCTCTCGACTTCGACATTTTCTGATTGTCTTCACCAAGCACAATTCCCTGGTGGACGAGTTTCTTGAACGGCTCCGGCGTGCTGACCACCCCGATGTCATAGAGCACCTTGTGCCAAAAACGCGAATACAAGAGATGCAGCACCGCGTGTTCGCTGCCTCCGATGTACAGATCCACCGGCATCCAGTACTTCTCTTTCGCCGGATCGATCAGTTGCTTCCCGTTCTTGGGATCGATAAACCGCAGATAGTACCAACAGGAGCCCGCCCACTGCGGCATGGTGTTCGTCTCGCGTCTGGCCGCTTTGCCGCTGTCCGGCTCCGTCGTAGACATCCACTCTTCCAGATTGGCGAGAGGACTTTCGCCGGTTCCGGATGGTTTGAAGTTGTTCGTCTCCGGCAGGGTTAAGGGCAACTGTTCTTCCGGTAACGGCCGCGCGTCTCCTTCAACCCAGATAATCGGGAAGGGTTCGCCCCAATAACGTTGACGGGCAAAGAGCCAATCGCGCAGCTTGTAATTGACGGCCTTCTTGCCTTTTCTTTTCGACTCCAGCCATAAAGTAATTTTGGGAATGGCGTCGACCGGCGTGAGCCCGTCAATGGAAAAACTTTCATCTGGAGCGGTCGAGTTCACGACCTTCCCTCGTTCAGTCTCCAAGAAGGCCTCCTTCTCGACATCGCCGCCGGCAATTACCTCACGAATCGGGAGAGAATAGGTCTTGGCAAACACCCAGTCCCTGGCGTCATGCGCTGGTACCGCCATGATCGCACCGGTGCCGTACCCCATGAGCACATAGTCAGCGATCCAGATCGGGAGTTTCTCGCCGTTCACCGGATTCACGGCGAAGCCACCGGTAAACACACCTGTCTTCTCCTTTTCCAGTTCTTGCCGTTGCAAATCGCTTTTGCGTGCGGCTGCCTCCCGGTAGGCCGTGACCGTGCTTCTTCTCTCGGCCGTCGTTACCGCCTCGACCAACGGATGTTCGGGTGCCAGCACCATATAGGTCGCGCCGAACAAGGTATCTGGCCTGGTAGTGAAGACCCGAATCGCTCCGTTGATTCCGATTAGGGCGAACTCGACCTCGGCACCGATCGAGCGGCCGATCCAATTTTTCTGCATCTCGAGCGTGCTCGTTGGCCATTCAACCAGCGACAGATCATCCAATAAGCGATCGGCATAGGCAGTAATCTTTAGTACCCACTGCTTCATGGGTTTGCGTATGACTTCGAATCCGCCCACCTCACTTCTACCGTCTACGATCTCTTCATTCGCCAGCACGGTGCCCAGTGCAGGACACCAATTCACGGGCACTTCTGCTACGTAGGCCAATCCTCGACTAAACAACTGCAGAAAGATCCACTGTGTCCAACGATAATAATCAGGATCCGTGGTGCTGATCTCACGATCCCAGTCATAAGAGAGGCCGACGCGCTTCATCTGCCGTTTGAACGTGGCGATATTCTGAGCCGTCGTGATGGCTGGATGGATGCCGGTCTTCACCGCATATTGTTCGGCTGGAAGTCCGAAAGCGTCCCAGCCCATCGGATGCAGGACATTGAACCCCTGCATCCTTTTATAACGGGACACAATGTCCGTTGCGGTGTAGCCCTCCAGGTGTCCGACGTGGAGACCGGAGCCGGATGGATAGGGGAACATGTCGAGACAATAGAACTTCGGTTTTCTCGGATTCTCCACGGCCTTGAACGGGCGATGCTCGTCCCAATAGGCCTGCCACTTGGCTTCGATGACATGATGGTCGTAGGTCTTGCTCATGGTCACAGGGAAGGGTCAGAAGAGGCTGGACTGTAGCACAGACTTCCGGACCTCAACAAGATTTGAGCGGCGATAGCCGACGTCTCTGCTATACTGCCCGCGACGATGGGACTCTACAGTCAACACATCTTTCCCTGCCTGATGGACTGGATGATGAGCGGTGAAGAGTTTCAACGACTGCGAGCCGAGTTGCTCAGAAATGCCCGGGGTGAAGTCGTCGAAATCGGATTCGGAACCGGTCTCAACTTCGCTCATTATCTGCCCGCTATCACAAGCCTGACGGTCGTCGATCCCGCTCATCTCCTGCCACATAAGGTTGCCGATCGAGCTAAGTCCGTTTCCTTTCCCGTTCAAGTTCAGCACGCCACAGCAGAATCGTTGCCGTTTCCTGACCGTCGATTTGATACGGCAGTGAGCACTTGGACACTTTGTACAATTCAGGAGCCTGTGAAAGCCATTCGCGAAATCCGCCGAATCCTCAAAACAGACGGCCGCTTTCTCTTTTTGGAGCATGGCCGGAGTGACGACCCCCGGGTAGCAGTCTGGCAGGATCGCCTCAACCCGATTCAGAACATCATTGGCTGCGGCTGCAACCTGAATCGTCGGATCGATCAATTGATCGATCAGGGCGGTTTACAGCTTCTGCAGTTGGACCGATTCAAAATGGCACAGGTGCCGCGCATCGGCGGTGAGATGTACTGCGGACAGGCCATTCCAAAGGCGACGTTCTAGGTCACGACTCCTTGTCCGGCTTTCCATTGACAAGTGACGACAACTGTCCGACCGAGGCGAAGCCGGCTGAATAGGCAGGCGGCAACTGCGAACTCGATTTGGCGCTGTGGACGATTTGACTGATACCGAACTGCCGCGCCGCCGCGAGACAGCTTTCATCATCATCGATGTACAGCGATCGCTTCGCATCGAAGCCGACGAGTCTGCAACAGGCCGGCCAATACTCCGGTCGCATTTTCAAATAACCGACTTCAAATGGGTCGACGATACGGTCGACATACCGATCGAGGCCGGTCTTGGCTGCTTTCACCGATACCCCTGCTTTATGGGCGTTCGTCACAATGGTCATGCGCTTCCCGATCTGGCGCATGTGGAGCAAAAACTCTTCCGCTCCAGGAAGAAACCCGATCATGTGATCAAGTTCTTTGTGCATTGCCACGACATCGATTCCAACCCGTTCCGTCCAATAATGGAGGTCCGTCCACGCCAATTGGCCCTCCACCGATCGGTACATAGCCATCAGCCGATCACGTGAAACGTCAAACGAGAGTCCGTGCAGCGCCGCATAACGTCGAGGCAGTTCTTCCTCAAAGAAGAAATTGTCGAAATGCCGATCAAGCAACGTGCCGTCCATGTCAAGGAGGACGTCATCCACATCGTCCCAATCCAATGCATGAGGCATAAGGTGTAAGGAGTCAATCGACATGGATAAAGTATAAAGGATGGAAACGACAAAGACGAACCGTTGTGTTTGCCAAAAATCCTGTGATACGGTCCAAAGAGGTTTTCCCATGCCGCGAACCAAGTCTGCATCGGCACCGACTCTTCCTTTGCTTCCCTCAGAGGGCAGTACGATTCCGCTTGTCGCTATTATTGGAAGGCCGAATGTAGGGAAGTCGACTCTTTTCAATCGGATTCTCGGAAAAAAGACCGCCATTGTCGACGACGTGCCCGGAGTCACGCGCGATCGAAATTACGCGGACGCGAACTACCGGAATCGGCAGTTCCGTCTAGTTGATACGGGTGGGCTCGAACCATCTGCCTCCGAAGGTATGTTAGCGCTGATCAAGCGTCAATCAGAACTGGCTATCGCCGAAGCCGATATCTTGATTCTTCTCATGGACGGACGGGCGGGGCTGACTCCCCAGGACCAGGAAGTGGTCCGCCTCCTGCGAGGTACGACGAAACCTCTGTTCGTGGCCATTAACAAAATTGACACGCCAAAGGTAGAGGCGCTTATAGCGGACTTCTATCAACTGGGGACTGATCACCTCTATCCAATCTCGGCCGAACATGGGATCGGCGTCGCTGAATTGCTCGACGCCATCTACCCGCTGCTTCCCACCTTGGATGAGAGTGAGGAACGGAGCACCATGCCCCGCATTGCAGTGGTCGGGCGTCCTAATGTGGGAAAATCAACGCTCGTGAATGCGGTGTTGGGCGAAGAGCGCGTCGTGGTCAGCAACGTACCTGGGACGACCAGAGACTCGATTGATTCCTTGGCTGTTTATCAAGGTCGCCGTTACCTCTTCACCGACACGGCCGGGATTCGCCGGCGAGGAAAGGTCGATCGGGGTATCGAAGGTTACAGCGTGGCACGATCCCTTCGCGCGATCGGACGATCCGATGTCGCCGTGCTCCTGCTTGATGCGGAGGAAGGTGTAACCGAGCAGGATACAAAGATCGCCGGCCTCGTCATTCGACAAGGAAGGGCCTGCCTATTGCTGGTGAACAAGTGGGATCTCCGCGAAGGGGACAGCCAAGCGAGACAGGTCTACGAACAGGACTTACGCCGCCGGTTCCCCTTCTTGTCCTGGGCCCCGGTCCTGTTTGGGGCCGCTGTAAAACCCGACTCCCTTCGACGGCTCTTCCCAACGATCGATCAGGTCTACGCATCCTTCACCAAACGCATCCCCACCGGGCAACTTAACCAATTCTTGCAGCAGATTCTGGAAACCCATCCTCTTCCGATTCGGAAGGGAAAACCGTCGAAAATCACCAAATCGGCCTTCATGACCCAAGTCGCCGTCCAGCCTCCCGTCTTTGCATTGTTCGTCGGCCATCCGGACGACATTACTCCAGCCTACCTCCGTTTCATTGAAAACCAGCTCCGCGAAACCTACAGTTTTACCGGCACCCCCATTCGCCTCATCGTGAGAAAGAAATAGCGGACAGTTCCGTCCGTCGAACGACGAGCGTTGTACGCTACACGCCTTCCTCCGACGATGTTGACTTCAATTCGTTGCGTATATCACAAGGGTTTCATTGTTGAGCCGGAGGCCCGACCCTTGCACTGTCCGCCCGCGATCTTAAGGAGGTCCGCCGTGCCTATTACCACCCGATCGAATGACCCCGGTACCCGACGGGCTTCCATTGGGAGGTCCCTGCAGTTCATTCCGAACGAGGACATCGATCGTTTCGGATATCACCCCGATTCAGGACTGTTGGTCTTGTCTTCTTCGCGCCAAATCGTCCATATCGATGCACAGGCCAGAAAGCTGTTGGCGCTGTTCGGTCAGGCTTATGAACACAGTCCCTGTCTCTCACTGGAGTCTATGCCGAGCATCATCACTGAATTCTCCGAGAAGGTGTTCACGGAACTTCGCATCCGGCACAATTGCCATAACTGGCCTGAAGCCGATGTGCGCCAAGTCTGCCACATGGTGAAACCGCCTCTCCTGCTTCGAGGATTCGGCATGCCGCCGGCTGAAGGGCAAGAGCCTCGCATGGTGCTCGTGCTTCAACCCCGCTCTCCTCTCGACGGATCATTCGCATAGTAAGACAGCTAGATTCTTGACTACTTAGCCGACAGAATCCCAGTCCCCTCGTTTTAAGACTGAAGCAGACCTCACATATCTGATGCGGCTTTCATCTTGACACCTCTCCGGCATCATGGTTTATTCCCTTCGTGTTGGCAGTGTAACCAAATTCGGCTATTGTCATCAGGCAACGTCAGGTTGGTCCTCTAGGATATCCGCCGGGCGTATTTCGTCACACAATCCTCATGATTGGCGTCTTTCACCAGAGAAGCCGATGGTTGCGTCTCTCTATCGTGCTCGTGGCCTGCTGGCTCACGCTCATGGTCCCAACCACTCCCCTGTTGGCACAAGACCAGGACGCCGCACCGAAAGATACGCAAGCTGGCATCGCGGAAACCGATAAGCAGTCTTCGTCTGAGCCGGCCAAGACAGACCCTTCGATCACCTTGAAAGGGTCAGTTTGGCGCACGAAGGCCGGAATCGTGTTTCTTAAGACTCCGGTCGGGATCTTAACCCTCTCTTCGAAGACGACGTTGAAAGACTTGAAAGGCTCACAGGAAGTACACTTTTGGGTCCACGACCGCTACCTCGTGGTGGAAATTCGCAAGAGAACCGATGGCTCGTTGCTCCATCGCTACTTCGGCGGTCCCTTGACGCCAGGACCGGACTCAGAAAAGACCTTGCTCTGGTGGACAGCCGAAGGCGAACAAACCGTCCATTTCGGAACGCAAGAAAAGAAACTTTCCGCCTACCATAATGGAGATCAACTGACCGTTGAAGTCAACGACGATCAGACGATAATTGGTGTCCATGACATGCAATTCGATCTGCAGATCAGCCAGGCCCCTCCTTCCGATTCCGACGCGCACCTCCTCCTCTCAGGGACCGTCTCGAAGTTGAAATCCAATTTCGTCTTCATGCGCACACCTGTCGGTGTGATCATGATGAACGCCAAAATCGGCATCCCGAAGGTCAAGGTCGGGCAACCCCTCACCCTCCATATTGAAAACGGACAAGTGTCGGTCGACGTCGGAAAAGTCTCCAAGTCCGGCACATAACAAGGGTATGGTAGTTGTCTCTCCTTGCTTCTGATTCTCAATCAGGCTGCTGAACAATTCGCTCAGCACGGACGAATCCTTTTGGCTGAAACTGCACACATACCTCGTATGTTCCGGGCATACTTCACAAACCCCGACCTTCTCACCCTGCCGCTACCGTGGCAGGAAGGGAACGGATCCTCAGACGGACTATCCCCCAACTCCATTGCAAAAAAATCGGGAAAGTCCAAGGCGAGCTGTTCAACAGTCAAACCTGGCGGGATGTCGCGGCGATCAATTCCCCCTTCTTGCACGCTTCACAATTTCCAAGTGCGACGTGAGAAGAGAGGTGGCGGACTTTTTCACCAACGTGCTAGACTCATGGTTCATATGCCGCCTGCAACCAAGAAAGCGCCGAAATCTTCGAAGTCAGATGCATCGTCTCAATCGTTTGAGACGCTCTATAGAGACCACGTGGATCAGATATACCGTTACGCGCACCGACTCTGCGGTGAGGCCGAGTCCGCAAAAGATTTGGTTCAAGAAACCTTTCTGAACGCTTACCGAGGGCTCAAGGGGTTCAGAGGCGAAGCACGGGTTTCAACATGGCTCTATACGATCGCGTCCCGTGCCTGCATGCGGATGCGACGGAAACGAAAGGGAGAGCCTGAACATGAATTGTCGCTCGACGAATTCATCCCGACGTCAGAAGGAGAGCTTCGTCTGCAAATTCCCATCGATGGCCTTACTCCTGAGGAGGCGCTGCAAAATAAGCAGCTCCGTGAAGCCCTCGACCGGGCAATCAATCAGTTACCGAAAAAATATCGGATGACGCTGGTGCTCCGCGACATGGAGGGGTTGAGCGCAAAGGAAGTCGGCGCAATCATGGGCGCGAACGAACGGGCGGTGAAGTCGCGGCTGCACCGGGCTCGGCTGTTCGTCAGAAAAGAGTTGAGCGCTCGCGGGCTTTCCCATGAGGACCATCAGGGCAGGCCCGAACCAGGAGGATCTGGGAGATGACCAGGAAACAAGCTGGCCGGACAACTTCGCGGCGGTCGCCGGCCCATACCCACAGTGCGGACGAGACCCGCTGTTTGGACATCATCAAGCAGATCTCCGCTTATATTGACGACGAATTGCCGATCGACATCTGCCGGGAACTTCGCCGTCACCTGGGAGCCTGTCCTAATTGCGAGAAGTTTGTCGCATCGCTGCAGCAAACGGTGTCGCTCTGCCGTCATTGTGACACGCCAGCCCTTTCGGCGCAGGACCGGGCTTCCCTTCGATTGGAGATTCTGAGAAACGTCCGCTCCAGGTAATTTCAATGGCTTCTCCCCCCGCTCCCCTGCTCATCCTTGGCAGTATCATCAGCGTCGCTGGCCTGTCCTTCGCATCAGCACCTCCATCATCCCAACTCGTGGAAGGACGATCGATTTATCACAGGCTCTGCGCAGACTGCCACGGGCCAGAAGGTCGCGGAGACGGCAAGTCGGCGATTTCGCTCTCACCACGCCCGGGGAATCTCATCTCGGCTCAAACCTCCGCAAAATCCGATCAGGATCTATTGAAGATCATCGCCAACGGCAAACGCAGAACAGCCATGCCGGCCTGGAAAGACCGGCTATCTGAATCAGAACAGCTTGCCGTCCTGGCCTTCATCCGATCACTCATCCATTTCAGCGGTTCAGCGACTCCTCCTCCCCCTTCGCCTTGATTTCAGAAACTCGGTTTCTACAACAACCCCTTCCTCAGCGGAAAACCCGCGTGTTACAGTGTGGCTTTTCGTGTTCTAGAAGGAGTCGATCCGTTATGATTCATTTTGATCATGCTTCACCGAAGTGGTTGCTGGCCCTCATTCTTTCTGCCACGTTTTTCCCAACGTTGACGCCCGGAGCCGATGCTGCTAAGGCCAAGAAGAAGTCGAAGCCTACCTCATCACAGGTCTCCACCGTTGCATTGCGGTATGCCGAGGCTCTTTCAAAAGCAGATATCGCAACTGTCGCCAAACTGGATTTTGCCTGTCAGTATCGATTGGTGTCTGCTACCAAAGCCGGATTGAAATCCTATCCGGACCCTTCCGACCCGTCGTACGACGCTTGCTGGCAAGGGATTAAAGCAGCGAACAAACCAGCTTTGGTGCGGACTGACGTCGGTATGTACACCCTGTGGCCCAGCAAGGGGGCGCTGGTTTATTTTGGTGAGGAGATCCATAAATACCCGGCTTCGGCATTCGTTATGGATGAAATCGGGCTCTCCCCTCCCGGTAGCGGCCTCCACATCAAAGCCGGCTCCAGCAAACGACTCAAGCCCGCATCGTTTCGCCCACGCGAGGGAGCTCCTGTCGTTTCCACCCCGGCTTCTCTGGTGACGATGACCGTGATTTATCAGGATGCAATACTTGCCCCTGTCACGAAGGCGCCAGGCAGCTA
Organism: Petrachloros mirabilis; assembly: GCF_975968855.1. Taxonomy (NCBI): domain Bacteria; kingdom Bacillati; phylum Cyanobacteriota; class Cyanophyceae; order Synechococcales; family Petrachlorosaceae; genus Petrachloros; species Petrachloros mirabilis. The sequence goes on along the minus strand of NZ_CDLUDY010000223.1, from coordinate 3,145 downwards.
TCATTTGACGAATACCATCAAGCCCGCTAAGCGATCCCTCAAGAGTATTGATCTGCAGTGGGTGGTGTTGACAGGCCTAAAGAAGCACGGGTTCCCGGCAGATGCCGCCGTGGTCAATCTATTGGTGAAGGATGGAGCCCCGGTCGGTGGAGTGGCCCAGGAGGTCCTTCCGTTTGTGATGGACTCGAGCAAGGCCATTCCCGGTTCGATGAACTGGTGGACACCGGAGGATTCTCCGGGAATGCTGATCGCCGCGGCGGCCCGCGCCGCTGGCTTTCCAGATTTGCGCGACCGCGTTGCCCTGTTGAACCGCGTCCTGACGATCGACCCTGATCAGCCGGAAGCCTTGACCGTCCTCACTAAGGACCTCTACGCGGCTATCCTGCGGGACGCAGCGCCGGCCCATAACCTCTCCGTAACGGATCCGGCACTCGCAATGGTCGTCAACGAACACTACTGGAACACCTATTCGCAGGCCATTCGGATGAACATTTCATTGGGCATGGAGATCGGCGGATTCGACAAACCGACGACCGCGGACTACCTCTTCCGTCTCCTACCGGCGTTGAAAGCCCTGGCGAGAGTTCGGCCTGGACTACTCGACAACCGGTTCCGCTGGGGCGTTGCCCTGCGCTGGAACAATGATTTCGAGCTCTCCACCGAAGTCCATGAGAAACTCGTCAGCGACATTCCGGATGAGCGGAGAGCGGGGAAGGCGGAGGCGCTCCTGCAGTTGGCCTGGGACCGTGTGAACAAATTGGCCTGGAACCGCAACTTTGACGATCCAGACGTGAAGGTGGCCTATCAGAATGCCGATGAGGCCCTCAAATATGCTGATTTGCCTCTGGACAAGTTTCTGGCGGAATACACCAAAGCCTTCAGCCTTCTCTACGAGCCCCAGCGGGACAACAAAGCCATCTTCGAACGGCTGAGCGAGGCCAGACGGTGGTTCAACGAAGTGCCGGGGCAGACCGATGAGATTTGGAATTTCTTTATCGCAGCCGACCAAATGAAAATGATCCTGGACGCCGATCCGATTTTCCAGCCGCTCATGGTCTCCACCGCGGCCCCGAAGAGCTGAGCGAGGTACGGCATCGATCCGTCGTGTTTTCCTACTGCTCTCATCGGGCTGGCAAAACAATGTTCCGACTGAGTCGAAATCCCAACGATCTTCGATTTCCACCCGTCGAGTCCGCCACACCAGAGGGCCTCGTCGCCATCGGTGGCGATCTGAGACCGGAGCGGCTTCTCGAATCCTACCGCAATGGCATCTTTCCCTGGTACAACGACGACCAGCCGATTCTCTGGTGGTCACCCGATCCCCGTGCCGTTCTCTTTCCTGACAAACTTCACGTTTCGCACAGCCTCGAGCGTACGATTCGCCGGGGACGCTTCGCCCTGACCCTCGATACAAGCTTTCGCGAGGTTATGATCCGATGCGCCGGGCCGCGCCCGCAATATCCGAGCGACGGCACCTGGATTACGCCGGCAATGATCGAGGCCTACACAAGGCTCCACGAGATGGGCCACGCCCACTCGATCGAAACCTGGTTGGAGGGAAAGCTTGTCGGTGGGCTCTACGGGATAGCGATCGGTGGAGCTTTCTTCGGGGAATCGATGTTCTCGCGAGTGGACGATGCCTCAAAAGTCGCGCTTGTCACACTGGTACGTCAGTTACACAACTGGGGCTTCACGATCTTCGACTGCCAACAATCCTCCCCCCACGTTAAGCGCTTCGGCGCCGAAGAAATCCCCCGTGCAGATTTCGTCATGCGACTCGCTTCAGCCGTAGCACTCCCCGACCGCCGCGGCCGGTGGAATACGATGGCATGTAGCTAAAATTTTGTGAAGGAGGAAAGACGGCAAACCTGGCTTCTGACATAAGGGCGGCCTGATTAGCCTCACTCGTGCGCGCGTCGAACGAGCACCTCCCTTAATGTTACATTCCGATCGATCTTGTGTGCCGCGTTCCGCGAGCACAAGAGACCATCGGGCCGCCCTGTTTCCCTATACGGGGCGGGATGCGAGGACGGACGGACTGGTCGGCGCCAAGACCCGACTCACTTTTTCCCCATCTTCGCCAGCTCCGCAAAATAGTGCGCGAAGGCCTTCATCCCTCCTGAAGCCTGCCCCCAATCGAAATACTCGTTTGGCGCATGGTAGCCGTGCTCGGGCAGGCTCAAGCCCAGAAACAAAATCGGGACCTTCCAGGCCTTCTGCATCGTGACGACTGCGCCGATTGATCCACCCTCGCGGATGAAAGCCGGCTCCTTGCCGAATCCCGCCTTCGCCGCCCGCTTCACACAGTCGACGTAGGGGCCTTCGAAGTTTCCCTTGAAGGGATGAAGCATCCCCTCCCGCTCCACCTTCACGTTCGGATTCAACTTGGCCACGTACTTCTTCAACAGGGCGAAGGCCTTCTCCGGTTTTTGATTCGGCACGAGCCTCATACTGACTTTCAGTTCGCCATAACCCGGCACGACGGTTTTGACGCCGGGACCGTGATAGCCGCCGGTCAAGCCATGGATCTCGAAGGTCGGCGCGGCCCAGATGCGCCGGGTCACTTCCGCCGGATCATTCGTGCGGAGCGAATGAAATCCGTAATCCTCCTTGAAGCGCCTGACTTGAAAACCGGACTTGAGGAAGCTTTTGATTTCAGCCTTCGTCGGTTTGACGACATCCTGATAGAAACCCGGAATTTTCACTTCTCCTGTTTTGGCGTTCACACAGGCCTGCGCGACTTCGATCAACTCCGCAAGTGGATTGCGCGCGGCTCCTCCCGTCACACCGGAATGAGCGTCTTTGCTGCCAGTCCGTAAGGAAAGCCTCGCGCCTATAAGGCCACGGAGTCCATAGGGCATGGCCGGTTGACCCTTGGCAATCCAGATCGTATCGGAAACCACAACGGAGTCCGGACGAGGAATGCCGGCGCGGTTTTTGAGGCCGGCGGCAAAATTCTGGCTGCCGTTTTCCTCTTCTAACTCCCACAGAAACCGGATGTTGATCGGGAAACCCTGTTCGATCGCAAATCGTGCGCCGAACAGGGCTGACAGCGCCGGCCCCTTGTCGTCTGTTGCCCCGCGACCATGATAGATCCCGTCTTTGTTCTTGAAAGCGAACGGATCCTGCTTCCACTCCGGTTCCT